>DATNQK010000423.1:0-2327 GCA_036704065.1 Stenomitos sp. | reverse complement strand
TCGCTGTTTTTCTGCTTGAGTCAATGACCATACCATTGTGTCGGTTTGGGACATCGACAAAGTTAGATTCAACAGAAGCAGTTTTTGGATTGCGATGGTCTGACCCTAAGTAAATCAGTGTAGGTTCAATGTATTGTCCCTCTTGGTCGAAGGTAAAATCGCTGGGTTGCAACTGCCCCGCTCGTTGGGTTTTGCCCGAGCCGGTCGGAGAAATGTCGAGGATGTGATAGCCGTGGGCGATCGCCTCTTGGTAAAGCTGAGCTTCTGTGCCAGGTTGGTACCAAATTTTATAAGCAGAGCCACTTTGTTGGAATTGAGGGATCATTCCAGTAGAGTATGTTCCCAATTCAATTAAGTTAGTTGACCGTTCTGGTGTGACGCGTTTGCGGGTTTTCTTGCGCTTTTTTCCTCCCCCAAAGTAGCGAACCACTTTTGAGAAGAAGTCTTTGTCTGCTTGTAACTCATCTTGAACGGCGTCAATTTTAAACTGTTCGTTAAGCCACTCTAGATAAGGAGTATCCGTTGCCTCCTCTTTTGGCTGTGAGTCGGGAAATTTAAATCCATACTGTCTTGCGATATGAAAGAGGGTGCCAATACCAATCCCATTGGAGCGCCGAAAACTCTTGAGCTTTTGAGGAATGTTCCAAGTTGTACCCTTAAGACTTGGACTCCATCGCTCTGCAATAACTTCGGCGGCTTCACCATACTGAAAGTGAAGCGCCATCAATACTTGGCGACACTCGTCATAGTTGCCGCCTCCAACTTGCCGTGGAGGAATGTAGCTGAGTGCTTCTTCTACCAGCGCGTCAAAATCCCAGCCTTGACGATCTGCTACTGCTTGAAATTGGGCACGACGGGTCAGCACTTCTTCTAGCCTGCGCTCTTGCTCGATCTTTTCTTGTGCCGCAGCAATTTTGGCCCGCTCAATCCACTCTGTCGGCAGTACAGCAGACTCGTTAATCAGTGGAAATTCAGCGCGAGTATTGCCATAGAATACACGGCTGGCATCTTTGCACGCGGGGTCATGGGGTAGTTGCTCCATCAAGTAGCGCACGAGGGCTTCTATTGTGTCGCTGCCTTCTACGAACTGCGGCAGTAGAAACACGAGCCGGAACTTATGCCAGTCGGGTTGATGCGAAGCACTTGTGTAGATCAGCGCGGCATGGTTACGAATGAATGGATGGGCGATCGCATCTTCTATCGTCAATTGATGGTCAAAAACCTTACCCTGCTTGCGACCATCAGAATGGGGGATAGGATTGCCATAAATATCCACATTTTGACGACCGATGCGAATGGGCCGCCCTTGGTCGTCGAGAGGATTCCCATTTGTGTCTGTTAGCCCCTTGGAATTATCAATGTCGAGCAGAATCCACTGTGACCCAATGACATTCGCCTTAGAGCGCCACTGCCCATTTAGGAGTCCCGCACATAACGCATGACCACGACGGATATGGTGCTGAACCTCTGCGATTGTTCCTTGACAATCCTCAAATTTGCCTGCAAGTAGCTTATAGTCCCATAGCTTATCTGTACCGTAGCGATTGACCGCAAAAGAGAAACGTAGAGGGTGAGTCATCGTTCCTCCTGCTTCAGCAAGGCAAAGTTTACAAAGTAGTTTCTGAAGTAGGAGTAATGCTGCGTCCAGCGATGCGTAGGAGCACCGGACGAGTTAAAGGTAGCATCCAAAAGCAAAACGACACCTCAAGACGGAAGGAGTGATTTTCCACCAAGAAGACACACGAATAAATGCTTGACGATGGGTGTGAAGTCAAGCTACGATTTAGTGACAAATCGCATACAAAACCGTGGCCTCTTGCGCGTACAGTGCAGAGACATTTCGTAAAAAGGCTGAAAAGCCCTCCCACGGCAAACCTTGGGGCTAACTCTATAACTCAGGCAAGCGGCGAAACTTAACACTGAGTTCTATGAGTGGGTTTTCGACCCCATAAGGCTTTATTTAACTGAATCAGTCAAAGACATCACCTCTTTTTAAGAGCTAGTTATAGGGGTCATCTTTTAATTAGGGCTTTGCTCTCTATCCTTGGGAGTACTTCTTTGCCGTTTCCAAAGATGACAGCGACAGGAGTTGTTGACGGAATAGACCTTTTATTAATTGAGTTTTGTACCATTCCTTCGTTTTCCTCTGGATGCAGAAATTGCAAACCCTAAACGTTTTTTACATGTGTGCTTGTAATCGGTTCAGAGCGAGACTAGCATCCTATTGTCGTGAATTCAAGGTTTAAAATCTAGTCTTTGTGTGAGTTTCAGACCCTGAATACGCCGGAGTTACAGGTAAAACCATACGCCGGAGTTACAGGTAAAAG
>DATNQK010000422.1:0-2291 GCA_036704065.1 Stenomitos sp. | reverse complement strand
GTTCAATGGCCCGCATTTGGTCCACGATAAAGTCTGCTTCATGCAGCTCGTCGTCTGCTCGAAAGCAATAAATCGGCTCACCAGTGCCACGGGTGGGTTTGAGAATTTTATCGATGCGCTCGGTATTATGCTCGATGAGGGTATTGGCCGCTTCTAAAATATTTGAGGTAGAGCGATAGTTCTCCTCCAGCTTGACCATGGTGCGCGTGTCATCGTCCGGCAGGCGATCGCCAAAGTCTTCCTGAAAGCCCATCAGGATCGTGAAGTCTGCGGCACGGAACGAATAAATAGACTGGTCAGCATCCCCCACTACAAAGAGCGATCGCTGGTGCCAGTTTTTAAAGGACTCTGCCTCTTGTCCATTGGTGGCGACAAGGCGCAAAAGATCATATTGGGTACGGTTGGTGTCTTGGTATTCGTCTACAAGGATGTGGTGGAACTGTTGATGCCAATAAGCCAGCACCTGCTCATTTTGGCTAAAGAGCTGGACTAGAATCCGAATTAGATCGTCAAAGTCGAGGGCATTGTTGGCTGCGAGGGCATCTTGGTAGGCACTATAGACAGTGGCGATGGTGCGTCCGCGAAAGTTGTTGTTTTCCAGTTCGTACTCGCGAGGAGACTGGCCCTGATTTTTGGCATTGCTGATGGCAAAGCGCACGGCACGCGGCGGAAATTTGCGATCATCGAGGTTGAGGCGATGGGTCACAATCTCCTTCATTAAGCTTTGGACATCCGACTCGTCGAAGATGGTAAAGTTGCGTTCCCAACGGCGGCCCTGTTCGTCTTGATATTTATTAATTTCTAGGCGCAAAATGCGGGCACACAGACTATGGAAGGTACCAATCCAAAGGTGTTTTGTGACCGTTTTATAAACCCGCGATCGCAACTTGGTTTGATCGTAAGGCGGTAATAGCTCTAGTGCTTTGCCATAGTCCTGTTGTGCAAATTGTTCTGCAAACAGGGTTTCAATTCTCTCCTTCATCTCGCGGGCTGCTTTATTGGTAAACGTCACCGCCAGAATATTTTCTGGATTGACGCGGTGGCGGACCACTAAATTGAAAATGCGATAGGTAAGCGCGCGAGTTTTGCCAGACCCCGCACCCGCAACAACCAACAACGGGCCGCAATGGTGCTCAACAGCTTGGCGTTGGGAGGGGTTGAGATGGCTGAACAAATTGGGAGAGGCAGGCATAGAGACTTAGGAAATATGGAAAAAGGAGTGGGAATGTCATCTTATCCCGCAGCAGGCGGAAGATCAGATGGCCGCGCAGAACTCTATTTATCTTAAGGCGGATTCGAGATACCGCAGTGGACGGTTTTCCGATGCAGACCAGGGGAGGAGACTTGCGTCCTGGCACTGCCCCAAGGAATATAGGGAGAGAGGGCGATCGCACTGCCCTTGCTGCTGCCTTTAACCTTGCCCCCATGTCCTTACCGCGCCGCGACTTTTTACGACACATTGGGCTGTTCAGTGCTGCCCTGTGGCTGGGGGATGACATCATGGCCCAGCGCTACCGCTCCGTTTTGGCGCAAACGACGCCCCGTAAGCTAGCCCTATTGGTTGGCGTCGATCAGTACCCCCGTTTCGCCTCGGTTCCTGCCTTGAAAGGATGTGCGACGGACGTAGAACTGCACTGCGAACTGTTAGTGCATCGATTTGGATTTAATCGCAGTGATGTGTTGATGCTCACAGCAGACGCCGCAACCCGCAGCAATATCGAAGCGGCGTTTGCAACCCATCTTGCCGATCAGGTGCGTCCGGGTGATATTGTCGTGTTCCACTTTAGCGGTTATGGCTGTATGGTGCGTACGCAGCCCACAGGCGCTCCCTCCTACAGCGATCAGAAAGCGCTGCTTCCTATCGATAGTTGGGTTCCCAATCCCATTGCAGATCAGCCGCCATTATTCAACGGCATTTACGAAGACACCTTGTTTTTACTGCTGCGGACGCTCAAGACCAATGGGGTTGTGACCCTTTTAGATTTGGGCGTACAGCCCATCCTAGACTTGCGGTGCCGCAGTTTGCGCGAACGGTCGCTCCCGTTGTGGACCACGACTGAACTATCCATCGCAGAACTGATCTTACAAGAGCGGTTGTTGCAACAGACCCAGCTCACTCGCGACCAGATCCAGGCGCAGCGGCAGGCTGGTCAGTTGCCAGGGCTGGTTCTGGCCGCAGCTTCTGATGCTCAGCCCACCGCCTTAGAACGGGATGAGAATCAGGGGGCGGCAGGGGTATTTACCAGTAGCCTGACTCAGCGCCTTTGGGACAGTAGTCCTGCCACAACCCT
>DATNQK010000421.1:0-5142 GCA_036704065.1 Stenomitos sp. | reverse complement strand
TTCTGATGCAGACTGGGCTTGGCTCGAATAATTCGCGGCAAGAATCATCATCCCCGCCGACACGAAACTGAAGACAGTTTTCGCAGTGGTCTTCATAGAAAATACCAAACTCTACAGAGAGCCCCTATTCCAAACCAACTTTCTATATACACCTGTACTTATATACACCTGTACACAAAAAGCAAATTTAACCTAGAGGGGAACAATGTATTTCACGCCTAGGCGAGCTAAATACATTTTGTGCTTTGACCTCGGACCTTATGAATAGTTCCTTGAAAAAGGGGTCATTAAATGTATGGATGAATATCGATTAGACGATTTGTATATCTAATTAGTGTCTCTACACTTTGGGAGATGCCATTATTTCACCTCTACAGGATGGCAATTTTGGATGGTCTGCTATCTGCCGCACTCTATCCGCAGGCCCAATGGAGGATGTTAATTACATTTGTAAAACGGTGGATTGCTAGAGGGAGTAAATCTATGCTTGCCTAGGAAGACTGGGTTATCGTAAAGACTTCATAAGCTAGAAGGGCGGCCTGAGTGCGATCGCACAAACCCAATCGGCTCAAAATGTAGGTTACATAGTTTTTGACGGTATGTTCCGCCCAAAAACGTGCCTGGGTAATTTTGCGATTATTGACACCCTGAGCCATTAACTCCAAAATTTCGAGTTCTCGATCTGTCAAAAGAAACTTGAGACCTGTTCCCTCATTGCATCACTTTTCCCAAGACCAACCCATAGGAGCGTCAAGCATGAATATCCGAGCAATCATAGCGATGGGAATATTGCCTTGGGTTTGGGTGCAAGGCAATAGCCAACACGCCACCGCACAACCTGTGGTACCCGACAACTTAAAACCGCCTGGGCCAGCAAGCTTAGTTTTGAAGTCACCGGCCAAAGGGATACAAATTTATCGGTGCCTTGAAAGTTCAACAAATAGCAACGGCGATAGCACTGGATTTGCGTGGACCTTAAGAACCCCCCAAGCGGACTTGTTCGATGACAAAGGCAAGCACATTGGTCTGCACTTTACAGGGCCAACGTGGAAAGCCAATGATGACAGCACGGTAGTGGGCCAAGTTCAGGCAAAAACTGACGCTCCCAATGCAACGGCAATTCCGTGGCTGTTGCTCTCAGCCAAAACCCATGCTGGCATTGGCATTTTTAGTAAAGTAACCAGCATTCAGCGCCTAGAGACCGTGGGCGGCAAAGCGCCGAGTACAGGATGCGATGCCTCAAAGGTTAATACAGAAATTCAAGTCCCTTATCGGGCAACCTATTACTTTTATGGGGAGGGGAATCAACCCTAACGCTAAAACGAATCGGTTGAAGTAAAGCCAAAGGGAGAGGCGATCGCCCTTCCCCTCTCCTTACACAGCATCTTTGGCAAGTCACACAGCATCTTTGGCAAGTCGTAGATTAAGGACGCCATACAAAACCCGAGCCAGTTCTCGGCGCAGTAACGCACGTTTATCAATGTTCACCCGCGCAAAGAGCTGATCAACGTGAGCTGGCATAGCTTTAGCCATAATCCAGGCCAGTTCTTCTCGTGTGATGGAACGCTCTGGAACAAAGCGACGCCGCCCTACACCCTTCACCCACCCTTGTTGCCATAGTGCCTCAATACTAAGGGCTGCGGCATGGCTGGAAGAAACATCAACAAAGGGCGAAGCAGGGGCTGTGTCAATCTGCAAACCTAACGCGGCTACTAATGCGATCGCCGTATTACCCCGAGTAACTAACCCTTGAGGATTGCAATGCAGATGCTCCGTTGCCTCTGGCCCAAAAATTCCGGCGGCGGCCAAGACCTGTATCGCTTCAAAATCGGGGTCTTCGTGGGAAAGATCGTTGAACCAATAGAGGGGAATTCCAAAACGGGCCAGTTTTCCCTGTAACTGACGCAACAGTCGTTGATCATGGGCAACCTCGCGAACGGTCACACCCTTGTGCAACGCAAAGGCAGCGAGATGCCCTCCCGCTTCACCAATGGCCCATTCCACCGGATGCATCCGATAGGCGGCATTTGTAATATGGGTAGTACCAATGCTTTTGGCAGATAAAATCAGCCCATCAGTGGCAACGGGAATCAGAGACCCTAAGGGGATAGTAAACGGCAAAGAGTGGTGCCCATCAGCGCCTAAATCGACATGGCCAGGTGCTTCATTGGGATGAAAATCCAGATAGTGGTATTGGCCAATCCCTACACTGTCTGTAAAACTTCGGGCTCGGGCTGCACCTGGAAAAAACTTCTGGGCCACATCTTCATGGCGAATGGTGGTTAAGGCAACGCCACGCCGTGCTTCGCGAATGTAAGGCTCTAGGGCAATCCCATCGGCAGTCCAAGTTAAATCGCCCCGTGGTTGCAAATCGGGTGCAGCGGTTTGCTGTAACCAATACAGATAGGCCTGAGCACGATCGCGTCCTCTCTGAAGGGTTTGCTCTCGTTCCTGCCGACTCACCCCTGTCAAAACCGCACCAAAGGGATAATCATTGCCACACCCTTTGGGTAAATTCGGTCCTAAAGGACTCGTCGCCCAGTTCATCACGCTAATGTCACCTTGCTGCACCTGAGTGGTGTTGTGGTCTCGCAGCAGCCGTCGATACCGGAACATGCCGGATGGATCATAGAATTCATACCCTTGCCAACCCTGTGCTGACCGCACCCAAAAGGTACTCGGAAAAGACTTGGGGTCTAGCCAGCCCACTTCGCCATAGCCCTGAGGTGGCTGGATGGGGGTGGACTGGGCCGCTTTTTCCACCACAGCGCAATAGGTAAACGCCTGCTGACATTGGGGCTGCGGTTGCTCCGGTAAGATGGCTTCGCCCGTTTCCTGTCGCGACTCTTGACCCACACGCGAGGCAATCTGGCCCAGTTCGAGAAGATCTCCTAAATCCGTTGCCTCAATCACAACATCGCCATACACCGTAAACCGCACGCCACTGTTGCGATGCTGAAACACCGCTCCTATCACTTGCCGCGGCTCGGAAACCGCGTCCTTAAATAAAACCTCAATCGGCTCTGCAAGGGCCAAGATGGTTAACTGCTCCGATGCCAGGTAAGGTGCGATCGCTTCATTTAAGGCGATCGCCGCAGTAGTCGGCGTGACCGAAAAATGACTTACCCAACTGCCACCGGGGTTGCCAATCACTTGGCCAGCAACTGGTTGTAGCGCCCGCTGGCGATCGCGAAAGACCCGTTGCGTTCGGGAAATACAAAATAACTCGCCATTGGCTAACCGATAGGGATCTAGCTTCTGCTTGGGAACACAGGATATAGGTGCCATTAGCGGTGGATCGTCTGAAGCAGGTAATCCCTGAGCCGTAAATTGTCCCCCTAAAACCTGCTGAGGTTGAACCAATCCCACTTGTGCCCCTGCTTGAAGTGCCCCTAGTGCAGCCGCATAGGCAGCAGTAGAACCACCCACAACTAACACCGCAAATCGGAATACGGTGCCCTCATCGGGACTGACCGCTGTTTTATCGTCCAACAGACCTGGCTGCGGCATAGGTGTCATACTCCTGTAGGAGGTTCAAAAAAAACGTCACTATTCCTCCCAGCCATTCAAACTACACCCTAATGCCTCAACACAGGAATCCTCGGCACGCCATTGCTGAGAGGCTCCCTTCATTTATGAGTGCAACCCGCTGATTTTTGTTACATTGTCAACACCTGCATCCCTTTAAGCTAGATATTTCCCCTACAGACCACAAACGCCTAAAGTCTTACACAGCCTAGATCTTCGCCCTAACCTAGAGTTAGCCGTGCTTGGAACCAGAACATCTTGAACTTTGCAATAGTTAACTTTATTTGTTACATTAATTTACATAAATCAAAATTTTACAGTTTGAGCAAGCCATGGCGACTCGCGCTTATACCGTTGATGAACAAGGCAAATTAAATAACTTTGCAATTGAGCCCCAAATGTATGTAGACGAGAGCGTTAAAGCTGGTTTTACCGAATACGCAGAAAAAATGAACGGACAATTGGCAATGCTTGGGTTTGTGGCGGTTATTCTCATCGAAGCATTTACGGGACATGGCATTCTTAGCCTGGTCTCTGGCCTCTAATTGCAAAACGCTCGCGTTGCAGTAGAGGAGATGACGGCTAGGTAGGCCACGCATCTGTAACAGCATTGTGAAATTCTCAGCCCAACACCATTGATGTGATCGCCCAAGACTTTCCACGCAGGATAGTGAGATTGCAAAAAGCTTGAAGTTGAGTCGAGTGTGCTTTTGCCCTTCTGTAGCTGTGGTAATCTCGGTGATCGCCGAGCTGAGCCGTCTGTAGCACTGCCCATTCTCGATCTAAACAAGACGCGATGTTCTTATGGATGCAGCCGAACTCCTCAAACGCTACGCCCAAGGTGATCGAAACTTTTCGCAGTGCCACCTGAGCGATCTTCGCTTGCTTGAAGTCAACCTCAGTGGCATTGGTTTGGAGCAGTCTATCCTCAAAGCGGCTAACCTTTGTACAAGCAACCTTAGAAACGCGAAGCTGGATGAAGCACAACTGGTGGGTGCAGCACTATGGCGCACCGATTTGAGTCATGCACAGCTAGTCCGCACAAATCTCAGCCAAGCGCTTTTAATTCGAGCCATTCTGAAGTCAGCCAACTTATACCAAAGCCGTCTCGAAAAAGCAGATCTACGGCTAGCGAACCTCTGCGGCGCAGACCTCAGCGAGGCAGATCTTGTGGGAGCCGATCTCCGCTATGCCGATCTACGCGGCGCAACCTTAGTACGGACGAACCTGAGCAAAGCAAACCTAACAGGTGCCAATCTTCAAGGTGCCAAGCTGCATCACGCGATCTTGGCAGAGACAACCTTATTCCGAGCCAATCTCAGCAGCACCGATTTCAGCCACGCACGTATCCGCGATAGCGATTTTCGCAAGGCGATCCTCACGGATACAACCCTAACCGCCTCTTTACTCTCGTCTTGCCCTCGCAGCATCCACACAGCAAAGGGCCTTTTCACTGCTTACTCTCATCGGTAAGCATAATCGCGATATTGACACGCATCTAACTGCCCCCACGGTGCGCAAGCTGAGTTTTACCCCGTGCAGAGACGTTCTGAGACGAACCAGACGGCTAAAACATGGACTCTAGATCTCAACTCAGTCTGCAAATTTGATTTA
>DATNQK010000420.1:0-1928 GCA_036704065.1 Stenomitos sp. | reverse complement strand
AAGCACTCCGGTTATGGCCGAGAACTGGGCAAAATTGGCATCCATGAATTTGTGAATATCAAAACGGTTTGGGTGAAGTGAGGGCCTATGAATACCGCGCAGTTATTGGTTCAGTGCTTAGAAAATGAAGGTGTTCGCTATATTTTCGGCCTGCCGGGGGAAGAAAATCTGCACATTTTAGAGGCGCTCAAGGACTCTTCCATCCAGTTTGTGACCTGCCGTCATGAACAAGGGGCCGCTTTTATGGCCGATGTCTACGGACGTCTGACGGGACAGGCAGGGGTATGCCTTTCCACCTTGGGGCCTGGAGCGACCAACCTGATGACAGGGGTAGCTGATGCAAATTTAGATGGTGCGCCGCTAGTTGCCGTTACGGGACAAGTGAGCACGGATCGCATGCATATTGAGGCCCATCAATACCTCGATTTAGTGGCGATGTTTGCCCCTGTCACCAAGTGGGGGAAGCAAATTGTGCAGCCCAACAGCACCGCAGAAATTGTGCGCAAGGCGTTTAAGATTGCCCAAACAGAAAAACCAGGGGCGGTTCACATTGATGTGCCGGAAAATGTGGCGGCGATGCCTGCGACAGCTCAGCCTTTACACTGCAATCCAATCGATAAGGTATTTGCCTCGTTTCGGAGTTTGGAACAAGCTGCGGCTCTCTTAGCAGAGGCTGAAAATCCTTTGGTGCTAGTAGGTAATGGCGTATTACGGGCTCAAGCGAGTGCCGCCCTAACAGACTTTGCGACACAGCTTAATCTGCCCGTGGCCAACACGTTTATGGGGAAAGGGGCGATTCGTTATACCCATCCTTTGGCCATGTGGGCCGTTGGGCTACAGCAGCGGGACTACATTAGCTGCGGCTTTGATCGCACGGATTTAGTTCTTGCCGTAGGCTACGACTTGATTGAGTATTCGCCCAAGCGATGGAATCCGCGAGGGGACATTCCAATTATTCATATCGGTTGCACGCCTGCTGAAATTGACAGCAGCTATACGCCTGCGGTGGAGGTGGTTGGAGATATTTCAGATTCGTTGCAAGAAATCCTACGGCGTTGCGATCGCACCAGCAAACCCCAACCCTATGCGTTGTCGCTGCGGCCCAATATGGTTGCTGATTACGAGCAGTATGCCGAAGATACAGGCTTCCCTATCCGACCTCAAAAGCTGATCTACGATTTGCGTCATGTGCTGGCGGATGAAGATATTCTGATTTCGGATGTGGGTGCCCATAAGATGTGGATTGCGCGTCATTTTCACTGTGTACAGCCCAACACCTGTCTAATTTCCAATGGCTTTGCCGCAATGGGAATTGCCATTCCAGGGGCGATCGCTGCAAAACTGGTCTATCCCGACCGTCATGTGATTGCTGCCACGGGCGATGGTGGGTTCATGATGAATATGCAAGAACTCGAAACAGCCCTGCGCTTACAAACACCGTTTGTGACGCTCATTTTCAATGATGGCGGTTATGGCCTCATCGAATGGAAGCAAATGCAGCACTTCGGTACGTCCTCGTTTATCAAGTTTGGCAACCCCGATTTTGTGAAGCTTGCGGAAAGTATGGGGCTGAAGGGGTACCGGATTAGCGACAGTGCAGAATTGGTTCCGGTACTCAAAGATGCGATCGCTCAACCTGTTCCGACCGTCATCGATTGCCCCGTCGATTACCGCGAAAACCTGCTCTTTAGCCAAAAATCCGGGAACCTGTCCTGCGAAATTGAGTAATCAAGATATTGAACTGAGCCTAGTGCTTCCAACCTGCTTTCAAGGTGTTTTAAGGGCGGCTGAAGGCTTGTGAGCAGCATTGAGAGCAGGAGTTTGTTTGCACTGGTCAGGAATTCTAGAAAAATGCATTGGGAATCGATCCAGATCTAGAAAAGTGGGTGCTACGAGTCTGCTTAAGCGTATCAGCAACCTGTTTCTCG
>DATNQK010000419.1:0-5012 GCA_036704065.1 Stenomitos sp. | reverse complement strand
CTAAATACTTGCCAATGCGTGGTCCCAAAAGAATGGCACCAATTAAAGCGGCCCAGCCTCCCACTGAATGCACCACTGTTGAACCCGCAAAGTCCCAAAACCCCAGCCTTGCCAGCCATCCGCCTCCCCAGATCCAGTGGCCGACGATGGGGTAGATAATGCTCGTCAAGAACAAGCTAAAGACCACAAATGCCAAAAATTTAATCCGTTCGGCAACCGCACCAGAGACAATGGTGGCAGCGGTGCCAGCAAAGACGAGTTCAAAGAAAAATTTAGCCTGCAAGGGAATGTTGGCCCAATTTAAAGCGCGGTAAACGCCGCTGTAGGCCGCATCAACCGCCGGACTGTTATCAGCGCCATTCAAGAAAAACCCGTTGAGGCCCACGAAGCCGTTATCAACTGCAGCAGGGTTACTCCAGTCTCCACCAAAGCCAAACATCAGGGCAAAGCCAACACTCCAAAAGGCTACCGTTGTTAGGGCAAAGACGATGAGGTTCTTGGCGAGCAGGTTGGCAGCATTTTTGGTACGACAAAATCCAGCCTCTAGCATGGCAAAGCCTGCATTCATAAAAAAAACGAGGCAGGCAGTAAAGAGCACCCAAATAGTATCTGCCACTATTTTGGTCGATGGTGGCAAGTTGGTCGTCGCGATGATTTGAGTGGAAGGTAACACGGGAGTTGCGATCGCACTATAAGCCCATCCCGCCCCAAAAATGACACTCAAACCAAGACAGATACGCTTCTTTCTGTACCAGAAATGATCAATAAATTGCAAAAGATAAGAACTCAATAAGCCCACAGAAAATACTCCTCACCCTTACATCTAAAACTTAATTTGAGAAAATAAATCAGCCTCAATTTCAACAAATCAAATTCAAATAAAATAAAGTTAGAAAATTTAAATTACATTCCGCCACAAACCAATCAAGTTCGTTGCAATCAAGGATTAGAAGAGGAATTTCTAATCTTGCGAATCGTTTCTTTAATCACTGGTGTAGGCGCACTTTTTTCAGCCCTTTCAAACAATGCATTAGCCCCCTTTAAATCGCCCTGCTGACGTCGCAACTTTGCCTTACTGGTTAAGGTCAAAATATTATTTGGCTGTAGGCGTAAGATTTCGTCATAGACCTTCTCCTCTTGATCCGGTTGGCTTGTTGATGCGTATAGAAAAGCCAATTCGGTCAGGAGATTCACATCCGTCGGAGAATCTTTGAGGCTCTGCTGCATCAGGGAAATCGCTTTGTCATATTGTCCCAGTTCAACATAGCCATCCACCACTTTCGACAGCATCTCTCGATCTGACGGATTTTTCTGCAACTGCACTTCATCGGCACGCAGACGTTGTTCAGCGGTTAAAGCCGTTGGCGTAGAACGCCACAAATTAGAGGTGACTGCTACAGCAACCCCAGCCAAAACAGCACAGGTCAATACTGCAAATAGCGCAATTTTCCGAGTTCCCAACGCTCTCCAGTTAAAAGCATTCAGCCCCGCTGGCTGGGATTGTTGCGAGGGCTCATAGTCCGTACCGTTGACAGAACTAGACAAAACTTGATTGAGCGCACCGCCTAGGGTGGTGTCAACATCTGCACCCTGCAACTTCTGAAATTCCGACGTTAACCATAGCAGGGGCACTGTAACGTCCTTGACTTTCAACACTTTGCCATTGGCTTGGTTAATCACTGGAATCGCAGAATAAAACCGTCGATAGCGCGCTTTCACTGATTCGAGCCGCTGAATGAGGGGCATAAGTTTTGCCTCAAGCTGAACCAATCCAATCGGGCTCATATCAACCAGATCGCACTTGGTACAGATGAGTGCAAACGCATATTGCAGCCCATGCTGATTCACTAAAGAGGCGATCGCCTCTAATTGATTAATGACTGGTTCCAGTGTTTCAAGATAAGACTCAGATTGTAAGAGTGCTTGGGCATCCACAAATACACAGCAGCCATGAGATTGCAATAAAACAGACTGAAACGCTTCGTTTTGCACATCACACCATTCCCCTGGCAGGTCAGTCCACCGCAGATGGCACAGTGTTGATGTTCCAGCAAATGTTTTATGTTGCAGCCTAAAGCCAAAATCTGAAATTTTAAAAGTGGGAGGAGGATATTGTCCTGTCTTGACAACATAACCCACAAATTTTTCAATCTTTTCTTGAAATTCTTGATCTAAACATTCAAACCAAAAGTTTTGCGCGTGATTTTTTCGTTGACCAGATCGCAAAACTTCCGCACAGTTAGAGGCTAAAAAGACCGTTTTACCGACCCCCCTTGGCCCTAAGCTAATAACTGAAAATGTTTTTGTCATACTTAAAACATGTAAAAAGAATTCTAAAAATACAAAAACTTGTAAAAATAACAATAAAAGTAATTATGAGGCAACTCCAGATTAGAGCGCCTCATCTCCATTAAATTTTAACTTACTGCAATATCTTGCTAACGAACAACCCGTCATCTTTATTCCCATTTATGGGTGCGGTGGGGCAGCAATAATGCAAAGGAGTAAACCACTGATGCATCGTTAATCGGTCAGTTTTGAATGCTATTTTGTCTTTAGTTGAGACAATCAGCAGTTCATTGCCAAAGGAACCTGACAAATGGCCAATGGGTGGATTCAATGCCCTCGATGCCACTATGAGCGCAATTCTCTATCCGCTAAAACCTGCGAACGATGTGGCGCCAGTTTACACAAAGGACAAATGCCCATCCTATGGATCGTGTCTGGCCTAGCCCTCTTGGGCCTTATAGGAACGGGGGCATTGTTTTTAAGACACGAACAGTCTTTAAGCCCATCCCCAACCTCACCTGCTGGCACCCTCTCGGATCAAATAACCGCTGGCAGTGGGCAAATGATCAGTTCAGGGACACAAACCTATCAACGCTATCAGGACGTGGTTGCCGTCCCCTCTGGGGTATTTAACTATGGCGGTTCGACAACCTTTGCACCCTTGCGATCGCCACAAATCACCCAAGCCCTAGCCCAGGTATTTCCGCAATTTCAACTGCGCTATGTCGAACCGCCGCTGGCAACACCAGGGTCAAGTACTGGCATTCGGATGCTTTTACAAGGGCAGTTAAGTTTTGCCCAATCTTCCCGTGGCCTGAACGACGCAGAAATTGCGCAAGCCCAACAACGCGGTTATGTTTTAGAAGCCATTCCCATTGCAATTGATGGGATTGCCCTTTACCTCAATCCCCAGAGCAAAGACTGGAAATTAGACGGCCTCACCGTTGCGCAGGTTCGCGACATCTTTACAGGCAAGCTACGCAACTGGAGTGAATTAGGCGGGCCTTCCATGGCCATTGTCCCCATTAGCCGTCCTGCGACCGTTGGCGGCACCGTCGATTTTTTTAACGAGAGTGTTCTAGGCAACCAGCCTTCCAGTCCCACGGTACAACTGGTTCGCGATACCACCGCAAGTATCCGTCAAGTTGCCAATACCCCCGGCAGCATTGGTTATGCCAGTGCTGCCGAAGTTGTCAATCAACGATCCATCTATCTCCTCAGTCTGGCAAAACAACCTGGGCAAGCCTTTGTCTCCCCCTGCAGCGACAACACTTGTTCCACGGTCAACGCAACAGCCTTTAGGGATAGTAGCTACCCGATCACGCGCCGCCTATTTGTCATTACAAAAAAAGACGGCAGCTTAGACGAAGAAGCTGGCCTTGCATACGCCAATCTATTGTTAAGCAATCAAGGGCAGCAGTTTATTGCTCAAGCAGGCTTTGTACCCATTCGATAAACGACTCAACGACTGAACCATTGGTTAATCGAAAGGTTAGGGTAGGATGGCAGAGAGTGCCTCTTAATTCGATCTCTTCTTTGTCTCCATGACCCCATCTCCTTCTATCGCTGTTGCGCATCTAGGGTGCGAAAAAAACCGTATCGACACTGAACACATGCTGGGCCTTTTGGTGGAAGCAGGGTACGCAGTCGATACGGATGAAGAAACCGCCGATTACGTCATCGTCAATACTTGTAGCTTTATTGAAGCCGCTCGCGAAGAGTCGGTACGAACCTTGGTTGAACTGGCCGAGGCCAATAAAAAAATTGTGATTACGGGGTGCATGGCACAGCACTTTCAATCACAGTTACTCGACGAACTGCCAGAGGCGGTCGCCCTTGTGGGAACCGGCGACTATCACAAAATTGTAGAGGTCATCCAACGGGTGGAGACTGGCGAACGGGTCACTGAAGTATCACCAGAACCCAACTATATTGCAGACGAAACCGTTCCCCGCTACCGCACCACGACTGAAGGGGTTGCTTATCTGCGGATTTCGGAAGGGTGCGACTATCGCTGCGCGTTCTGTATCATTCCCCATCTGCGGGGCAACCAGCGATCGCGCTCCATCGAGTCCATCGTGGCTGAGGCAAAGCAACTGGCCGCAGAAGGCGTCCAAGAACTGATCCTCATCTCACAAATCACCACGAACTATGGCACCGATCTCTACGGCAAACCGCAGTTAGCTGAATTGCTACGAGCACTCGGTCAGGTCGATGTGCCTTGGATTCGGATCCACTACGCTTATCCCACGGGCCTCACCCCCGCCGTGGTTGACGCGATCCGTGAAACCCCAAACATCTTGCCGTATCTAGATTTGCCACTCCAGCATTCTCACCCCGAGGTGCTGCGGGCGATGAATCGTCCCTGGCAGGGGCGCGTCAACGACGACATTATTACGCAACTGAAACGCGACCTCCCTGGCGCAGTCTTGCGTACAACCTTTATCGTTGGGTTCCCAGGCGAAACAGAAGCCCACTTTGAACATCTGTGCGAGTTCGTTGCCCGTCACAACTTCGATCACGTTGGCGTCTTTACCTTTTCGGCAGAAGAAGGAACCGCAGCCTACAACCTACCGAATCAGTTGCCGCAGGCTGAAATGGATGCACGGCGCGATCGCCTAATGGCGCTGCAGCAACCCATCTCTTTGCAAAATAATCGTCAAGAAATTGGCAAAACCGTCTCGGTTTTAATTGAACAAGAACACCCCGGCACAGGACAGTTA
>DATNQK010000418.1:0-10304 GCA_036704065.1 Stenomitos sp. | reverse complement strand
TTTTTTCCTCAGTATTGCTCTATCAGCCACTTTGTTCCTGACAGGCTGCTCTAGCGCAACACCGACAGGTTTATCTGGCAACTATCGCCAAGATACCCTAGCATTGATCGGCAGCTTACGCACAGCGATTGAGCTTCCAGAAGGAACACCAGAAAAATCAGCGGCTCAAGCTGATGCCCGTGCCAAAATTAATGACTTCGTCTCTCAGTACCGTCGCAAGTCTTCTATCTCAGGTCTAAGCTCGTTCATGACCATGACCACTGCGTTAAACGGACTTGCTGGTCACTATAGTTCCTATCCCAATCGTCCTATCCCCGATAAACTCAAAACCCGATTGGAACAAGAATTTAAGCTAGTGGAAGGGGCTCTAAGCCGAGAAGCGGCTTAACCCTTTGCCGAAACTTCAACTTATTCCAAATGCAAAAGGTCAGATCCAATGGGTCTGACCTTTTTAATAAAAGAGTTGAGTCTCGCTGCTGCTGTTGGATTTAGATATCAAGGGTTGCCAAAGGTTGCCCTTTTGCCAGCAACATACTGTGCCGCTGGTAAAACTGGTTTAGAATGAACCTCACCATACAACCCTCTACCGGTTGGAGACGATAAAGATGTTTAATTTGGGATGGCTAGAGGTCAGTTTGATTGTGCTAGCAGCGGTCCTCATTTTTGGTCCTAAACAGTTGCCTAGCTTGGGTGGGGCGATCGCTAAAGCCATGCGCGGCTTCAAAGAAGAACTGGACAATAACAACACTGACAAATCGCAACACAACCATACCGAGCAGTAAAAGCACACCATTAAAAGAGGGGCTGTTAGCCCCCCACGTCATTGTCAGGAATAGCAAGCCCTTATTTGCAAGCTCGATACTTGATGTGGTAGACCAAACCACGATGGGCCAAGTCAAAAGAATCGACCGTCGCCATTCCGGAACCGCGAGCGGCCATTGAGGCATTTACCCGCATATTGACGCTGTCGCCGCAAGATGACCATACATCTGCCACCGTTGCCAGCGTATTGCGCACGTTGTAGTCTGTTTCACCGCGAAACGTGCGAGAGAAGACAGGACCACGATTGCCTGCAAAAAAGTATTCAGCGCGCAGCGTTGCCGTCGTTGCAGGCGCAACATACCCACGATAATCCGCATCGTAGAGAGAGATTTGAAACCCTTGTGGCACTTGGATAGGAATACTTAAGTTGCAGCTTTTACGGCTTTCTAGGGGGTTATTGCCTAACGCTACAAATTTATCGAACAGGATACTGAGTTCTTGCCCATCCGGACTAACGCTAACGCTCGCAGACTGATCGGGACAACCGCTGCCACCATAGGTTGCACCTAAAATTTCAACAGAGTTGGCGGCAAAGGCAGGATTAATTGCTGTCGTCATCAGAGTGGATGCAGCAAGTAATAAATTGACAAACTTCATGGCTCTCTTCCTTAAATACTTCAACTGAGTGCTAAAATTGATTCGCTGGATTACAGCAAAAATCAAGACATCTGCCTTCAAATTGGCTGCAAAATCTTCACCTTACGCTTAGTAAAGTGGCTGTTTTTTGACCAATTTTTAAGTTGCAGAATCCCAAACAAAGCTTTTTCAATGAGTGAGATAAATCGAAAAAGCTTTGTTTTTTTGCTTATGGTTGTAAGATTCCTGAGCGCTGCAAAAAGTTCCTGGCTAGTTCCAAATCATTCTTCATCCTGAGCCAGAAGTAGAGGATGCTACTGCTGAGCCTCAAGTATAAGGATGTCCCTGATTGACGAACGCAACGCTTTACATGGGTACAAATCAGAGAATCTGGCCCGTCAATTGCACTTTTTAGGCCAATCACACTGCGTCATCATACCGATTCACTCAAGGTTTATCCTTAAGCCTTAAGTTGATGCAATGTAGGTTAATGGCACGTTTCCAAGCCAGAAAGGTAGTCACTGGAACCCATCAAAGATAAAAGCCCTCAGAGTATTCTGAGGGCTTTCATGATTCAACGAATGAGCTCCGATGACGTATAAACGTTATCGAACGACTCCGTGTAGTTGATCAACGCGAATGGGCTTCATTAAATACAAGCTAATAAAGCGCCGAGCGTTAGACAAATAGGCAGGTAGCTTCTTCAAGAACTTCAAGGGCGCAGGAGCATTTGAAGCATCCACCGCTCTTAATTTTTCATTATTCTTGACGCAAGCTTCTAAGTGATTGTAGAAATCTGGATGCTCTACATTCAAAATGACAGGGAAAATACGACCTGCGGTTTCATTGGTTTTTAAGATCACTTCTTTATCGTATTCACGAGCATCTAAACCAATGGACTTGTAAAACCCAGAGCGCTGCGTATCGTTGAGATACATGGTTGCAAAAACCGATAGCAAGAAGAATCGGCTCCACAACCGTGATTCTAAGTTGTTGACGAACTGAGGCTGCGATCGCAACATGGCGTCAAAGAAATCGCCGTGGCGGTTTTCATCTTGGCACCAGTTGTCGAAAAACTTGAAAATTGGATAGATACAATTTTCAGGATGAGCTTTGAGGTGATTGAAAATCGTAATGTAGCGCCAGTAACCAATCTTCTCGGATAGGTAGGTGGCGTAAAAGATGAACTTGGGCTTAAAGAACGTATATTTACGGCTCTTGGTTAAAAAGCCTAAGTCTAGCGAGAGTTTAAAGTCTGTCATCGCTTTATTTAAGAAGCCAGCATGACGGGCTTCATCGCGAGACATTAAATTAAAGCACTCTGCCAACAGCGGATTTTTATCTTTGAGACGACGGCCCAGTTCTTTGTAAAGCAAAAACCCTGAAAACTCGGCGGTACAAGAACGTTCTAGAAACTCCACAAATAACGTTCTTGTTTCACCATCAATGTGGTCCCAGGACTGATCAAACTTGTCGTCGCGGACGAAATGCTTTTGATTGTAGTCTGCACGAAACTCTGCTATCAGCGCCCGTAACTCATCCTCATTGATCGAAAGGTCCATTTTGGCCATTTCGTCAAAGTCTGTGGTGTAGAACCGGGGCGTTAAGATGGTTTCTTTGGAGGGTACCTTGACGCCTTCTCGGAGTTCTTCAAATTCAGGCTTTTTAAGGGTATTTACCATGAGTAATTGCCGTAACTGCGCTAAAAAGAGCTAAAGCTGTTGACGTGAGGCTAAGGAGTAGGTGCATTACACCCTACTTGCCCTCTACCATCATGCCAATAATGTGCGATCGCTAAACTATACCTTTTAGCCATGTTACCTGAACTCGCTGAGCCAGATTACGGCTTGTATCAGAAGCGTTACATTTTTCAAAGTTTGTAACGCCTAACGGAACCATGCTTCGTTTTCGTCCAGTTTTCCGCACAGACGTTCTCTAAAATCCCACTTTTGGCCTCTACATCCCTACCTGTTCTACCCAGCAAATGTTACTGTGAGGCAAACCAAGCGCCAACGATTTTGCCGCTTTGCTGCTCATCGGTTCTCTAAACGACCCTGATCCGCAAATATGAAAGAAATCTAGGCCGTTTGCCTATCCTAAGGAAAGCGGATTGTACTGGTTAGGCAGAGCGTTCGGTGTTAAGTCAGTCAGCAATGGATATTATGGAGTGCTATCGGCTGCTGGAACTCACCTCAGCCGCCAGTTTAGAAGATGTCAAAGCGTCTTATCGGCGACTTGCCCGTCGCTTACATCCAGACGTCAATCCCAACAATAATCAAGCCCACGATCAATTTATTCGGATTACAGCAGCTTACAAAACGTTGCTCAAGATTTCTGGCACGCGATCGCAACCGTCTGTACAAACCGCACCCCCTACGCCGCAACCAGACCCTGTCGTTAAAGCCAAACCTGTAGACCAACCTGTCGCTGAGCCAGTCTCGCCCGAACCACCGCCCCCTGCCAGAGATTCCGCATCAGACGCACCGAGCACTCCCGCATCCGATCCGCCCCAAACTGCGGCTAGCGAAGAAACCTACGAACCGACATTTGCCGAGAAAAAGCTTAAGTTCGATACCTATCGCCAGATTGAAGACTTACTCAAACGCAGAAGCTTACCACGGGCGATCGCCCTCGTCGAAGCCTTACAAACCCGACTTCCTCAAGATCCTGAAGTGCGGCAATGGCAAGCCCTTATCTATCAACGCTGGGGTCGCCAACTCATTGAAGAACGTAAGCTAAATCAAGCCCGCGCATATTTAAAGAAAGCCCTCAAAACCGATCCCCATAACAAATCCCTGTGGACTGAAATTGAAAACGACTTCCGCCGCATGGAGCGGGTTTACTAAACTTCCTGGTTCTTTACATCAACCTACGCACTATCAATAAACACAGCCTGCAAACTGAGGATTTGTTACGAAACGAAACGTTTCTCTTTTCAGGATGTCCCTCAAGCCCTGATAATTTTATTAACATTGCCGTCACCTGAGCCTAGACTCAACGCTGTTATTGTCTATCAGGTTACGGCTTTTGTCTGGGCGTTAATGACAGTTGCCTAGATCGCCTGCCTTCATTCCTCTGTTTACGCTTTGAATCGGCATAAAATCGCACGGCTCAGGAGAAATTTTCATGATCGGGTTTATAAAAACACTATTTGCGGCTATCTTTGGCGTGATTGGCGCAATTCTGAAACTGCCGCTCACCCTCTTAAGCTTGCCAGCAAAACTGCTCTCGTCAGGCAATGACAAAAGTGCAGAGGCTACCCCTAAAAAGAAAAAAGGCGAAGCATTCTTTTTAGAAGCAGATGACGCAAAGGGCACACCTGCTTCTGCAACTCAACCCCAGGCCAAACCCCAACCGGCAGCTGTAGCAGCGACTGCAAATGCATTGAATCTACCGCAACCTACGGTTACAGCAACCTCTGCACCTGCCAATGACTACCAAGCATTTGCTTCTCGCCGTCGTCCTGGTGCCAACATGAAGTCTTACTTGGATATGGCAAAGGGCATGAAAAATGCTTAGGCATTTGTCTCCTTTAACCTAGAAGACACTCAACTTTAGATTCCGGTAATTAAAATTTCATAATGGATTGAGTTACAAACAGTCGGACAAAAGTCCGACTGTTTAGTTTTAAAGTGAACCCAATCAAGCCTCTTTTGACTTAGCACGGGTGTCCTAAGTAAGCTGCCAACTCCGGAGAAAACACTTCATGAATGAGCGTCAGGGGCTTACCATCATGCCAAAACAAGTAATAGCGTCCCCAAAACGGACCAGGACAGCCAAACGCTAACTCTAACGCCTCTGAATGACCTTGCAGAACTAGACGGACATCCCGATAAAGTTCCATCCGTAAGTCCGACAAGCTAGACCAAATAGGCAATGCTCGATTTCGTAAGTATTCATTCACATGACTGGCTTCCCACCAAGACGAAGCATATGCCAAGCGTTTGCCAACGGCATTTTTTAGCCATACCTGACGCCGTAACCGAGGCCCAGGTATCGCCTGGATTAATTCAGGTGCATGATCGGTACTCATCCCAATCAAAGACATGTCAATCACGTCCACGGAAATGGCTTCACCAGTCAGCAACTGAAGATGGCGCGTTGTGGAACCATCGCCGAGCAACAACACTTGCCAAGTCGGCGCAAGAAGATGCCGAGGCACTCCCTGTTGTACCACCACTTGATCACCCTGCCAGCAGGGGCTGAGGCGTTGCCAGTCCTGAACCTCAGCCTTGAAGTTTCCAAGAGAATCAGAGCTTGTCTTCAAGGTGCTTTACAAAATTTAAACTTATGTCTGCATCATAGTCGGATTTAGCAAGGGATGCAACTTGAAAAGATAATATCCATCGAGCTTTTAGAGGAAAATAAATTTTTATTTAACGAAATGTTAAGCAAATTTTAGCCTGTGGAAAACCCCTTGATTTTTGTGGAAAACCCTGTGGAAAACTCTGTGGAAAACCCGTGGGTCTTGTGGATTATTTTTAGCGTTTCCACACCCTGTGGAAAAGTAGCCCGATTTATTCACAGGTTTTCCACAGGGGGTATATGCCTTAAACCCTTACAGGATAAAGGGTTTAAAATTTTTTCCACAGTTTCCACAGGCCCTACTATAACTACTATTTAAAAATTTTAAAAAGAAAGAAGTCGTTTAAAGCGATTGGGATGGGTTAGACCAGACGTTGGTAAGACAGTCAAAAAAATAGTGGTAGGATGTTGGTCGCTTGAGTGGTATCCATGAACCGCTCGGACCCAAGAGATTGATTATGCAGCTTGTTTGTAGCCAAAGCGATTTAAGTGCAAAGCTATCCCTGTTAAGCCGTGTCGTGCCGAGTAACCCTACTCACCCGGTTTTAGCGAATGTGCTACTTACGGCTGAAGCTGACCGTCTTGGACTTTCGGTATTTGATTTAAGTCTGGGAATGCAGGTTTGGATTCCAGCTACGGTTGAGGAAACAGGGGTGCTAACACTGCCTGCGCGGTTATTTAGTGACATTGTGTCGCGTTTGCCCAACCAAGATGTACGCATCGAGTCCGACCAGATGGCAGTGGGTTTGACTTGCGGGTCTGGGCGTTATCAAATGCAAGGCTTGTCGGCGGAAGAGTTTCCTGCGTTGCCGATTTTGGAAGAAGTAGAACCGCTCCAGGTAGACACAGCAGTTCTTGCGGAAGGACTACAGGCTACGCTGTTTGCCTCTAGCGGTGACGAAAGTAAGCAAATTTTGACGGGTTTGCATGTTAATGCGTCGGGTGACGGTCTGGAGATGGCTACGACGGATGGTCACCGTTTGGCGATCGCCCAATTTCCCGAGGCCACAACGCCAGAAGGAATGTCTGTGACGGTTCCGGCACGGGCTTTACGCGAGTTAGAGCGCATGTTGGGTCGAACCAGTGCCACAATCGAAGTTCGCTCAGATAAGACCCAGATTGTGTTTGAGCTTCAGTCTGAGCAAGGGGTTGAGCGGCTGAGTTGTCGTCTTTTAGATGGTCAGTACCCTGCCTACAACCAATTAATGCCGCGTACCTTTGAGCGGCAAATGAGCGTAGATCGTCAGGCATTCTTAAGTGGCGTAGAGCGCATTGCCGTATTAGCAGCGCGCAAAAATAACATTATTCGTCTGCGTTTAGATGGTGATACCCAAACTTTATCGCTGTCTGCTGAGGCACCTGAATTTGGTAGTGGTGAAGAGTCTATTCCAGCTCAAATTTCAGGGGAACCGATTGAAATTGCATTTAACGTCAAGTATTTAAGTGATGGCCTGAAAGCAATCAGCAGCAGCGAAGTGCAAATGCAGCTTAACGCCGAAACAATGCCTGCGGTTTTATCTCCGGTTTCGGGCCAGAAAATGACGTATTTGATCATGCCCATTCAAATTCGTAGTTAAAAGTTTTTAGGGCTTTTAGCGTGCACTACGTTTTCCGCCAAGCTTTAGTTTAACTGGCAAGATTAGAAAGACTTCATCGGAAACTAAGTGGCTGGTGCAATTGCTTCTACGCCTAAATCACTTGAATCTATGTCAATAAAAAGTTTGACTCATCATTAAACTGCATTTTTTAAACTTATAAAACTATTAAATTTTGCGGGCTTAATTCTTTGCTTGAAAACAGCAATTTTTCTGTGTAATTAAAATTAACGAAAAAGATGTGAATGCAACCGACTTAAGGATCGGTTCTCAACACTTGATATCTAAGCGATATGGCATAAATATCGGCTCTGACAGAAGCGGAAGCCTTTTTGAAAAAAGCGGCAATTAGAGAGAGATGTCGCCTACAATGAAGACTCAATGTTTGCTTTTGTAGTTCGCAACGGCCCCTAGACTTATGGCTCCCGAATTGACCACAAACCCTGAAAAGCAAAAAGCTCTCAATGTTGTTCTCACGCAAATCGAGCGATCCTTTGGCAAAGGCTCTATTATGCGCTTGGGCGATGCCACCCGTATGCGCGTTGAAACGATTCCCAGTGGTGCGCTGACCCTTGACCTTGCTTTGGGCGGCGGTCTACCTAAAGGCCGTGTTGTTGAACTCTATGGTCCGGAAAGCTCTGGTAAGACAACCTTGGCCCTCCATGCGATCGCCGAAGTCCAGAAAGCCGGTGGTGTTGCCGCATTTGTTGATGCTGAGCATGCCCTAGACCCAACCTATGCCGCTGCTGTAGGGGTTGATATTGAAAACCTGCTCGTAGCCCAACCCGACACTGGCGAAGCTGGGTTAGAGATTGTGGATCAGCTGGTGCGTTCCACTGCCGTAGATTTAGTGGTGGTAGACTCCGTGGCTGCGCTAGTGCCACGGGCCGAAATTGAAGGCGAAATGGGAGATGCCCATGTTGGTCTGCAAGCGCGACTGATGAGCCAAGCCCTGCGCAAAATTACAGGCAATATCGGTAAGACGGGATGTACCGTCTTTTTCCTTAACCAGTTGCGTCAGAAAATTGGAGTCACCTACGGCAATCCTGAAACGACGACGGGTGGTAACGCACTGAAATTCTATGCTTCGGTGCGCCTTGACATTCGCCGGATTCAAACCTTGAAAAAGGGAACTGAGGAATTTGGGATTCGTGCCAAGGTGAAGGTGGTCAAAAACAAGATTGCACCCCCATTCCGAATTGCTGAATTCGACATTATTTTTGGACATGGTATTTCTACCCTCGGCTGCATTTTAGATATGGCCGAAGAAACCAAAGTTGTGGTACGCAAGGGTGCTTGGTACAGCTACAACGGGGACAACATTGGCCAAGGACGGGATAACACCATTAAATACATGGAAGAGAATCCTAACTTTGCCAAAGAGGTGGAAATGTTGGTGCGTCAAAAGCTAGATAGCGGCGCGGTGGTATCTGCCAATTCTGTGGTTCCGGTTGAAATCGAGGCTGAGGAAGAAGAAGAGGTTTAACTGAGGCTCGTTGGGTTGTCTCCTGTAGCTAAAGCAGTGGCTTTAGATTTAAGCGGGTGTCAATCTTGCGGGTTCCGCGTCGAATGGTAAGTCTAGCGGTAGTGTTCGGTTGGCTGAGTTGTTGCCGAACTTCCACCAACGTAAGTTTCTGGCTGGGCTTACCATTCACTTGTGTCACAATATCGCCAATTTGCAACCCTGCTTGTGCAGCAGGGGTATGGGGAAATACATTGCCAATGCGATAGGTGTTTAGTTGAGCACCTTTGGCTTGGAGGGCAATGCCGCTGAGGTCATAGGAATTTGCAGACTCTTCGGTGGGTTGCCGAAGGGGTTCTAAGATGAGCTGCTTCTGCGGATAGTTGAGGATGACGTTAAACTGCCGCAGAATTCCGTTACCAATGTTGCCTGTGATGCGATCGCACTCGCCCTTTGACGTTGCACTCACGACAGCCACGGGTTGCCGGATCGCAATTTCCCCAATCTGGAACTTTTGTAATCGACCCAGAACCACTGGGGTTGAGCCCTGAATTGTGGTCAACTGTCGTTGTAGTGTACGGGGTGCTGCGGCCAGTAACCGTCGCTCCAGGCCACAACTTGCCTTGATCGAGACGCTTGTGTTGCTTCCTAAGTCGATCATGAATCGGCCCTGTAGCGGTGGAGAGCCGTAAGGCAAAATGGAGGCTTCGACATAGGGGCGCTTGTTCTGGATCAACAGTGGTAGCCGTATTCCTGTTCCTTGATAGCGGTAGGTAGAAGGGCGATGGAGCCGTAGTCTATGCTGCGAATAGTTGAGTTCAACTACGAGTTGTTCAAACAGCTCATAGCCTAAAATCCCTGTTAATGAACGGCCAAAATATTGTTCTAGACCCTGTGTTTCGGATGCTGGGATGGCCACAGATTCTTGATCTTGTAAGGCAATCGGGCCGACTTGTACGGCTAAGCGAGGCACGTAATGGGTGGAGACACTATGGCTTTCGCCTGGGATACTGACCTGATCTTGGGGTTGGAGGTTTAGGGCTGCGGCTTTGCGCTGGCTAATAAAAACATCTGCAGCGCCACTATCGATAATCCAGTTCTCTGCTGGTGTGCCATTGGCGCTAGCTTGTATGTACAAATGTCCGCCATAGTCTTCAAAGGGAACGGTTGCAGTGTCGCCCTGCCACACTAACGTGGCTTGGGTGCGCTGGTTCAGGGTATGGCGGATAAAGGCTCCCAAGGCCAGAGATAATCCGGTTACGATGAGGAAAAGGTAGACGCGCAGCTTCACCACGTATTCGGCCTTTTTGTTTAGATCTTGCCATTATGAGGCGCTAGGCGCGGCTCTGTCCACGATTTTCGGGTACTTGTGCCATGATCTCTGAGCCTGCTCTTTCTATCGATGGAGTTACAACGCTGGAACAGCGTATTCAACAATTGCAGCAGTCCTTGCGGCCCGGTCAGCGAGAAATGGCCTATTGGCAGGGCGGGCCGTTGGCTGTTTCGGCTGTACCGGGGGCTGGAAAATCCCACGGCATGGCGGC
>DATNQK010000417.1:0-3470 GCA_036704065.1 Stenomitos sp. | reverse complement strand
ATTCGCTGAGGTTGGCATTGCTTAAATTGGCTCGCTCCCATTTCGTGTCTTGCAAGCTTGCTTGACTAAAATTGGCATTGGAGCCGTCAATATCTGATAACACTGCACCCTGAAGGTTAACGCCTTCTAAATTGGCGCCCTTAAGGATAGCGCCTCGTAAGTTTGCGTTGGCTAAGTTTGCTCTTTTTAAGCTAGCCCGCTCCAGATTAACGCCTTTTAAGTTGGCACCCTGTAAATCGGCATCATCTAATGTAGCCCCTTGCAGCGACGTGCCATGGCTTAATTCTTCTCGAAAATTGGCACCTCTTAAACAGGCTCCCGTCAAATTAGCGTTGCAGAGATTCGCCGAACGTAAATCTGCTTCAATCAGGTTTGCATCTGTCAGATCTGTTAGACCTAAATCCGCCCCCGCCAAAATTGCGCCTTGCAAGGAAGCACCATGTAAACTTGCGTCTTGCAAATTTGCTTGGCTGAGATTAGCTTGATTGAGCGTTGCACCACCAAGCTGAGCCCTGACTAGATGACTAGAGCGGAAGTTCGTGCGATGCAAGTAGGCAAAAGACAAGTTAGTGCCTGATAAATTTGCCCGAGAAAAATCTGCGCCAATTAGATCTGCGCCTGTTAAATCTATGTTGCGTAGCGTTTGGGCCTGAAAGTTTCTGATACCTTGCTGGTAAAGTTTTAGCAGGGTTTTGGCATCGCTCACAGACGGCATTTCTTGGGGGAGAGGCGCAGGCTTCATAGTATAAAAACTCTGGAATGCATTAAAGCGCTTGAAGACGAACTGCTTGCACAACGGCATCAGCAATTTGAGCACCTTGATCAAGGGTTGTTAGCTCAGCAGCTTGTGCAAACAATCGAGCCTCTAGCACATCAATTGATACAAATTTTTGAAGTAATTCTGACAGCCAAAAATCAAGGGTTCGGTTTTTCAATTCTTGCCAATCTTCTTGAGTAAAAGAAAAAGGATGACGCAGTACAGAAAACAACAAAATTTTGGTTTTTAGAGGGGGAACCTGCTGAATCACTAACCGCCTTAACTCAAACCGATCTGGTTTTGCTACTACTGTTGCAGGCAAGAGATCTTCTGCAATTTCCTCAATGGGCTCTTCTGGTTCCCACAAAGTCGTAATTAATTCTTTAGGATTACATTCTGGCGTATCGTTAGAAATTTCAGGTTGATATAAAACAACACAATTTTTTAAAATGAGGTTTGCAATTTGCTTATACTTTTCAGGTTTTGTAAGAACTGAAGCAGCCTTATGCAATCGACGCTCCAATACCTCGAAAGAAGGCGTATGGGTTACGAGTTCCTGCAACAGCAGGGTAGTCGGAAAACCCTGTAGATTTGCCGCAATTCCTTCCCATTTTCCTTTGTAAACCCAATACAGTAACTTTTGAATTCGATCTGCTTCTGGGTGTCTTGTCAGTGCCTCAGCACAATGCTGTATCGCAGTTGGTATCAAAATTTTCCCCCTTTCCCCGATCTCTAGGATGCAGTCTACAGGCTCAATTTAGTGATTTCCCTTAAAGAGTTCCGTCGGCGGGTTATCGTCATAATCGTCCAGGCATAACGCTTCTAATTCAGCACTCGTGGCCATTTGTCCAAGGGCCGGAACATCGCAAAGGGTCGCGCTGGCACTGACGGGTGCCGTTTTTAGACTTTGGTAAGCAGGGGTTTGAATTTTGAGGTAGTCGTGATACCGGACATTGTTCGGAACCTGCATGATTTTGTACTCAACTCGAATGGCCTCGCCTAAGACGATGCTGTCGCCGGGTTGCAAGTCCCACATCGAACAACGGGTACCGTTCACCATTAATCCATTCAGGCTGGGTTTTCCAGACACATTGCCATCCAAGAGACGGTAGCGGTAGGTATTGCGCTCAGGGACAGGCATACGCAGCAGTAAAGCATGTTGCCGAGAAATTGCCGCATGAGGAATCACAATGGCGTTGAGTTTATCTCTGCCAATGGAATAAGTAGCCGACTTAAGTAAAATCTGTCGCGGCTCTGGTTGATCGTAAATCACCAAAACATGGCTGCCATCTGCATTTTGCCTGTTCATACGACTCCGGGAATTAGAAGCACTCAGGGGATCACCAACGATTAGGAGGAGCGTTAACGGGTGCTAGCGTTAACCTGGGGTGTTAACGAGCTTCCACTCCTATGAGCATGACCATTGATACAAAGCAGGTTGCCCAAAATCTGCATCGACGATGGAGTCACAGATGTCAAACCCATGGGCAAAAATGTACCGTTGCTCAAGCTCAGTTTGCCCAAATTCAAGCGCAATAGAGCTTGAATTTGAGTTTCTTACTGAATCGATTGAGATTGTATCTGTTGAAGATGCGCGCTATAGCGCTGGGAAAGGGCTGTCCCACTAGGGTTGTCTACGCCTGTAGAGGGTTGAGCCCAGTATTCCACTAAGGTATGACCTAAGGCCCAAGCATCGTGAGCGATGGAGTCTGAGTGTTCTAGCAATAACGGCCAAATGTGAAGCAGGTTTGCGGGGAGGCCAAAGTCGGCAGGACACAGTAAAGTGTACAGTTCCACCGTCATTTGCAACTTACCTAGAAATAAGGGCGATTGCTCTAGGGGCACTTTCTCTACCAAGAGCAGGGCGAGGGTGGGTGAACCCGTTAAGAGGGTCGATAGAAACTGGAGGACGGGTCGTTTGAAGAGGGCAGTGAGACCTTGAGTGGTACTCATCTGCAAGATGTATTGGTCAATGATCCGTGCGGCGGTTTGAGTACGCGTTTCTAAGTCGCGTAAAAAGCGACTCATGCGAAATTGTTGCGCTGGCTCAAGGGTATCTAAGATGGCCTGGGACAGTTCAGAGATGCCCCATGCAGCCCTGTGTTGCGTCAGATCTTCGGTGACGACAGGTAATACGATGCTGCTATAGGGCTCTAAACAATGTTGACGATAGGTGATCGCTTCGCGGATGTTGCGCTCTTTCGGGCGATCGCCCATCATCCAATCGTAGGGAGGCTCCCATTCCCGTTGTGGCCTCAACCGATCCACTTGGGTCACGGCTGTCAAAATGGGCAAATCTGCCGCTTGGCGCTTGAGTATGGTCAGTCGTTCTAGATCCATTTGTAAGGTCGGATCTTGCACAGGCGTCACCAGCAGCACCAAGTCTGCGGCCTGGGCTTTATCTAGAACCAGTTGCGAGTACTGTTCCCTCCCCACTTGTTCATAACCAGGACTATCCCACAGCAACAGCACATCACCCGTGGGCGTGTTGAACGGATAAGACTGCAAGACATCGGTACTCGGCAGGGCATCGACGGTGGTTAATTCTTGACGGAACAAGGTATTTACTAAACTGCTTTTGCCCGCCCCAGTCCGTCCCAACAGCAAGATATTCAGCGGTTGTTGCTCGATGGGCTGCGACTGAACAGCTTGATTTAAAATCTCCCGCAAGGTCTGAGTGGGCACCCCTTCAAACACCGCTTGGGGGGCCAAC
>DATNQK010000416.1:0-1810 GCA_036704065.1 Stenomitos sp. | reverse complement strand
TTCTGATTGAACCTTTGACGCCGCCCCAACTGGCAAGCCATACTGCAAGGTATGGTACAAAATGCATGTTCTACAAGCACGGGGCGTCAGTTGTCTCCAGAGAAAGCCAAGGCGATTCTGGATGGCGCCATGCAGGAATTTTTGGCTTCGGGCTATGCAGCGACGAGTATGGATCGGGTCGCCGCTACAGCTGGAGTCTCTAAGGCAACGGTCTATAGCCACTTTCAAGATAAAGAAGGGCTGTTCAATGCGCTGATGCAACAATTGGTGCAGCAAAAATTTCGCATGGTTTTTTCGCCAGCGTCCGATCAGACGCTACAGGGCTGTCCTCGCATTGTGCTCACCCAAATTGCCCACAATATGCTGGATTCTAGCTTAGGCGATCCGCAATTTATGAATTTCCTGCGGTTAATCATAGGCGAGTCTGGCCGCTTTCCCAAACTAGCCCAGGGATTTGTGCGCTACATTGATGCCTCATCTTGTCAGTTCTTTAAGCAGTATCTTCATGACAAGGCCGAGGAATTGCAACTGGCCGATCCAGAGGCGACGGCCCGTATTTTTACAGGTGCCCTCGTGCACTACATGATCGTGCAAGAGATGCTCCACGGCAAAGACATTGTGCCCATGGAGCGCGATCGCCTCATCAACAGCTTGATTGCCCATATCTGTCCAGGCCAAAGCACCCCCCCATCGGTTGCTTAGTGGCTTAACCCATCACTTGAATGACAGGCTTTGCCGTTAAACTACCGGACGTCAGCGTAAGACTCGCGCCACCTTTGCGCACAGGTGTGCCTGGCATTGCTTTGAGAAACGCGTCTACGGACTCCAAAGAACAAGCCGCTGGATTAGCTGCGGCTGTTTTGTAGTGGGTCGGAACAATTAACTTTGGTTGCAACAAGGCGATCGCCGCCTTTGCCTCCTCTGGGGTATAGGTTTCATCTGTACCACCTACAGGCACAAACAACACATCTGGCGTGCCCAACAAGATCTTCTGCTCAAGGGTGAGGGGCGATGCAATCCCACCCAAATGAACCAGGTTAAACCCAGCTTGTCGCCACTGCCACACCACATTCGTACCAAAGCGGTAGCCATTCACACGGTCGTGGAGCGTCTGAATCCCTTGAAATTGCAGCCCATTGGTACGGTAAGGGCCAGGCTCAAACAAAAGTTTTGGTCGTCCAGGCAACCCTTCCACCACGCCTTCATCAAGTTGGCGGCTACTGATAAGCACTAAATCGGTTGCGACTTTCGGGGCAGGATACTTCTGGGTGCAGCCAATTGGACGAAACGGATTAATCAATACACGGACACCGCTACCACTCACCAAAAAGCACGTATGTCCTAAAAACTGAATGCTTAAAGAGCCAGCAGCCTGAGCTGGCGACTGCCATCGGCTTACTAATCCTCCGCCCACGCTAGCGATGAGGCCTCCTTGCGCAAAACGAAAAAACTGCCTCCGGCTGATATTCATAGATTTGGTTTTCCTTGTGCTGGACATTAGACATCGCAACGCGCCACAGCGCTCTTGGGCAAAATCTAGTACGAGTGTACCTGCGAACGACGCCCACAGCATATCTTGCTCCCACAGACTTAGCCAAACCGACTTTGTTCCAGCAGGCTTCTTGCCCAATCCCGATTAGGCTAACCTACGCAAATTGTAGGGATATGATTACTGCACAGCCGCTGTTGCCGGCAAAGAGACCAGAAAGTTCTGCAACAGTTGCATCCCTGATTGGGTCAAAATGCTTTCAGGATGGAACTGAACACCCTGCAAATGAGGATATTGTCGGTGTCGCACCCCCATAATGAT
>DATNQK010000415.1:0-4748 GCA_036704065.1 Stenomitos sp. | reverse complement strand
ACAAGACTCGACGAGAATGGTAAACAATTCTTAGAACAATCTTCGACGTTGCCAATTGCTGACCTGCCAAGCGACTATCAGATGCAGCGAACGCTATCGGTAGGTTTGGACAATTCACCGACGACAGCTAATGTATTGCAGGTTTCATATAAGGTGCAGAGAGTTGATAGTTCAAATATTTTAGGTAGAAACAGTCAGGCTCCACTCACACCTCCATCCATTGCTCAATTACACACCTCACTAATCCCCGATGCTGCACTGGTCTGTCCGTAAGATAGAGGGTGGGTATACTCAGTCGGAAACTGCCGTGATTGTCCTGATCATTGGGATTTTGGCTGCGATCGCCACGCCTAACTTCAGTGTCTGGCTACGACAACGCCAAGTTGATGCAGCTTTTAATCAGATTGCGGCAGCAGTTGAAGAAACCCAAAATGAATCGATCAAGCGCAGCACCTCCTGTCGCCTCCAGATTCCGGTTACTGGTCCCAGCCCCACGTTTACAGGAACCTGCCTACTCACAGGTCCCTTCACTTTTGATGACCATATGGTTTTAGATCACACGCGTCGGCCTAGCAATTGGTCTATCTCATTCAATGCCAACGGAGAAAACCGCTCGCCCAACGAGGCAGGTACACTTTGGCTCAAAGATAGTGAAAACGACACGATTCGATCCAAGTGTTTGGTGATATCGGTAGGTATTGGTTTAAGGCGCACCGGCGAACGCGTGAATGGAACTTGTCTAAGTCCCTCTAGCGGAGAGTAAGAGCGCATCAAGGACACTGTGGAATATGCCCTGTACGCATCTAACCTTCCCATCTCTGAGCTTTGTTTTGGCCATCGACATTCTATGCCCCATTTCAGTCTGTACCCATGAATCGCTCTGAATCGGGATTTACGCTAGTTGAATTAATCGTGGCTGCGGCGGCAAGCCTTATTTTGAGCGGTATTGCAATTTCTGGGCTGGTGACGTTCCAGAATATGAATCAGCAACTGGAGGCAAAGTTAGACCAAGAGACTGAATTAAACCGTGCCCTACGCTATATGGCCAATGACATCAGAAGTGGCAAGTCAGTGGTCCCAGATTCTACGCTCGTTGGGGGACGTCGGGCATTATTTAGAATTAATCGCTCGAACAACTCAACGATTACTTATTATATGGTTCGCAAGACGAGTACTACGCCTTGGAGTGGACCTCGCTTTATCTATCGGCGTGACTCTACTGAGTGGCGTGGGTATACGTTGGTCGATCAGATTGCGGACGTGAAGCCTTCTGCTTGCCCTCCGCCTCTATCTCCGCTCGGTGCAGATGATGCCGAAATCACATTAGACGATCTTGGATTTACCATCAGAATTAATAAAACCTCTAAAGTTCTGCTTTGCCTTAGGGGTGATGTACCAGGCTCTAACCGAGATATTGAAGCGAATATTCAAGCCATTACCCGCACGCAGTAAGGTGCTAAGTCCTAAGCGCTTGAGACCTTACACCAATGATTTAGAAACTTCTTTGGCGAGGCGATCCAGTTCGGCTTGCATGGTGAGGCAAACCTTACGATAGCAGGCATCGACAAAGTCCCGATCTTTTGCTGCCTCTGGACCATAGCGTTCAAAGACGATGGGCGCACAGACCCGAGTATGCACTTCAACGGGGAAGGGAATATTGGGCAATGGCCCTAAAGCAAGTCCCCAAGGTAAACCTAAATACAGCGGAAACACTTCTGGGTCGACGCCTCGAAACCAAGGGAGTCCCTGTTGATGTAGGTACTGAACTTGAGGATAAATATCGCCCAGCACAATAAAGGTGTCATGTGCTCCACAGGAAATCGCCGGGATGATTGGTACTTCTTCTCGCAGTGCCAATTTAATAAAACCCTGACGGCCATGGAAATGGATGGTGTGGCGCAAAGGATAAGGGCGAAACACATCCTGAATTCCACCCGGATACACTAAAACGCTTGCCCCTCGTCGTAGGGCTGCGATCGCCATTTTTGGATGTGCTTGCAACGCACCACCTTGGGCTGCAAGTCGGGCTAGCTCTGGCATTGCTTGCCATACTTTTGGATGCATTAAGCCATAGGACAGTCGTTCAACGCCAAACCGTCGATACCACTCCACCATCATCATGAACATGTCAGGTGCAGCAAGGCCGCCATTATGCGAGCCAATCAACAAAGCCTTCCCTGAAGGGGGGATATGTTCCCAGCCATCGCTAGAGACTCTGAAGTAATAGTGATAAAGCCATTCCCACCAAGGAATAAGCTGCTCTAGCACCCGCGGATCACGATCGTCTAGGGACCATCCGGTAAGGGTATGATTGGGTGCTTGACTCGCGGCAAGATACAACTCTAGTGCACGTTGTAATGCTGGAAAAATAGAGAAAAAAGAGGGCCGCATAGGTTAGAAGCACAACCGAACCGTAAAGCGCAAAAGCTTTGCAATCCTAACATGGGCTTTCGCTCATTGGAGGGTTACTAATGTCACAACGAGTAAGCTTGCCCCTAGGATCCACGGAACAGACTGGAGGGCGGAGGATTCTGACATCCGGTTGATTTGAATACAGCCGCTGTACAGCATCAGTGCGCTGTAGCTTAATCCCCAAACCGCCACTCCAATCCAGACTGCGGACCCTAACCCAAGGGCGAGGCGTGTCAGTAATACTGTGGCAGCGAGTGGCAACGCGGCAACCCCTGCCACAAAACAATCGCCTTGCCAACTTCCTTCTCCTTTGGCAAGCTGACGTGCGATCGCACTGGCAATGACTGCAACGCCATAGCCACTGGCTGCTGCAAGTCCCAGTTTCCACGCCGTAATGGGATCACCTGTAGGGTATAAGTGGCTGCTGAGCGTAGCCCCGAGGATGGCGATCAGCCCGTATAGCACGCCAACCCATCCCCATCCGCAGCCTTGAAAATGTGCAAAGAGGGGCAAAAAATTGTGGTTGGGGCTACTCAGTAGTTGGGGAATAGCGCGTATGACCAACCCGATGCTTCCAATTGTGTTCCTGTTAGTGATGTGTTTCTGATTCAGGGGCGATCGCCAAGCTGCAACAGTCCGAGGTAAGCCATTTAGAACCCGCTCTGCCTGTTGGGCTCGACTCCACGATTGCTGCTGACGAAAAAGTTCAGAGGCTTTCTGTAAATCCTGACGTGCCCCTTGTAGATCTTGTAAACTGATTTCCGCTTGGGCACGTTCGTAATACGCTTGGGCCAAGTCTGCATCTAGGGAAATGGCTTGGGTGAAGGCCTCACAAGCGCCCTTACTATAGCCCAACCGTGATCGGGCGCGGCCTTGGTAGAGATAGGCTTGGGCCAACTGTGGGTTGAGACGTAGCAGTTGATAACAATCATCTAGCACAGCGCGGTCTGCTTGCAGGGCATCGTTGGCCTGGCACCGACCTAAATAGGCATCTAGTGAGTCGGGTTGTAGGGCGATCGCACGGCTGAAGTTAGCGATGGCCTTTTGATACTCCCGCTGCACTAAGTTTTCTTGACCTTGCACATACAACGCTTGATAGGTCGGCTCTGGCGGTTCAGAGGATGAGACTGACCCAAAACGTTCTTCGTCGTAGCGCGATCGCCGCTGGGGGTCACTCAAGATATCATAGGCCATTGCAATTTGTCGAAACCGTGCTGCTGCGGCTCCATCTTGAGGGTTTAAATCTGGATGGAACTGCCGTGCCAAGCGCCGAAAGGCTTGCTTAATTTCGGCACGGGTGGCATGCCGAGAAAGGCCTAGCACATGATAGTAGTCTGGGATGGACGACATGCATTTGCAAAACTGAAATACACCAACAACAGACTTGCCATATCCTACCGAAGCGGGTTCTTTGAGTATAGACTCGGCGTTTTAACTTCACGATCTAGAGACGTTTTCCCATGCCCCAATCAAAATTAAGCTCGTGTAAACGGCTTTATGCTGAGGTGGGAATAGTCTAAAGGGCAGTAGTGCCAACGAGTAAAACTCAGTATTTATCCTGATAAAGCTTGAATTGGAGAGTTATTGCTTTACTTTTAGCTTTAATTGTATGGATATCTAGTAATTGCCGCAATTTAATTGGATAAACAGCTACGAATGGCTCTCTAAACTGCCAGGCTTCCTCATAGCTAGTTAAAAGGAATTAGAGTTCTAGTCGGTACAATTATTTGCAAAACGAAATATAGCTTATTGGTTCAGATGAAAACTTCGTAATTGGGCTGAGTTTCTGGCAAAAGATCAGGGAAAACTAGGAGGACAATTCAAGCATAGATGACTAGGGGGGGAAAGATGCATCGCATCGACCGAGCAGAGCTTGAAGGTAAAGGGTATGGCTGCAATCACGCTTCTACCGATCAATCCAAGGATCAATCTATACAGGATCGTCAGTTAGCCCTGTCCATTCTGCGAATCGCGAAATCGTTTAACATTCCGGAAATTCTCAACACGACGGTCCAAGAAACCCATCGCTTCTTAAACGCCGAGCGAACCATTATTTGTCAGTTCGCATCAGATGGTAGTGCCAGTGTTGTCGCGGAGTCTATCAACGAAGACCGTCTGTCGATGCTAGGCCAAAAAATTTACGATCCTTGTTTAGTACAGGAATGGAGGCAAGCGTTTACGGATGGTCGAGTCCATACAGCAGCCGATATTTACACCAGTGGACTAAGCCCTTGCTATATCGATCTGTTGGCACAATTTCAGATCAGGGCCAACGTGGTGGCGCCTATTTTGCAATTGCCTAGTACGTCGTTAGAGCCTAACCCCCAAGAATCCCT
>DATNQK010000414.1:0-2089 GCA_036704065.1 Stenomitos sp. | reverse complement strand
CCCCAAAACCCCAAAACCCCAAAACCCCAAAACCCCTGTATGCTGTATATCTTGTTGTTTACAGTATAAATTGAAATAAAAAGAGTAGGTATTTTCAGTTATTTATTTTAGGGAATTTAAATATGAGGAAGACAAGTAATCCTCAAGGATGGGTTGCTAGAAAAAGCTGCTCAGGCTTTCATTTGTAGGCCAGCTGTTGGGATGAATTCTTCAAGAATTTGCTTTAACTCAGCATTGGCCTTATCTGACAATTGCTTCTCTACTCTGATTGAATCGAGAAGGTGAGGATGCTTTGTCTTTAGATGTTCAAGGAACAATTTTTCGAATTTGCCGATTTCACTAGTTTGCATTTTATCGAGGAATCCTCTGACACCAGCATATAGTACACACACTTATTCCTCAGCAGCCATTGGCACGTATTGTTTCTGCTTAAGCAACTCAGTCAATTTCTCACCTCTGTTTAGCAAGTGTTGAGTGGCAGCATCGAGATCTGAACCGAATTGGGCGAAGGCAGCGACCTCTCTGTATTGGGCAAGCTCAAGCTTGAGGGAACCAGCGACTTATTTCATAGCTTTAATTTGAGCGGCTGATCCGACTCTGGACACAGAAAGACCGACGTTAATGGCAGGTCTAATACCCTTGTAGAAAAGTTCAGTTTCCAAGAAGATCTGTCCATCAGTAATTGAGATGACATTTGTTGGAATATAGGCAGACACATCACCAGCTTGGGTTTCAATAATTGGGAGGGCAGTCAATGATCCACCACCATGGCTGTTGTTCATCTTAGCTGCTCTTTCCAAAAGACGAGAGTGAAGATAGAAGACATCACCTGGATAGGCCTCTCTGCCAGGAGGTCTTCTCAGTAGCAATGACATTTGTCTGTAAGCGACGGCTTGCTTGGAAAGATCGTCGTAGATAATCAGGCAGTGCTTGCCATTGTCTCTGAAGTATTCTCCGATAGCGCATCCTGAATAAGGAGCCAAGAATTGCAGAGGAGCAGCTTCCGAAGCTGTAGCGGCAACAACAATGGAGTATTTTAAAGAATCGTGATCTCTGAGTACCTTCACAATGTTGGCGACGGTAGATCTCTTTTGTCCAATAGCGACATAGATGCAGTATAGTTTTCTTGCTTCATCAGGGTTGCTCTCATTGAAAGATCCTTTCTGGTTAATAATAGTATCAATAGCAATGGCAGTCTTTCCTGTCTATCTATCTCCGATAATAAGCTCTCTTTGACCTCTTCCAATTGGAACCTAAATTTTATAATTTATTAATCAAAAGATCTGAATTATATTATTATATAACAAGGATAGAGGGTGGAAAAAAGGCTTACAAGTGAATCGACTGATTTAAGTCCAGTCTGCATTGGCTCGTGCACAGATTTTCTGGGAATGATGCCTGGTGCCTTGAGCTCAACTCTTTATCTTTTGTCTGACTTGATGGGTCCTAGTCCATCAATTGCGTTACCAAGAGGATCAACGACTCTTCCGAGCATTCCTTCTCCAATGGGAACATCCACGATGGATCCAGTTCTCTTGACAATATCACCTTCTTGGATTTCTCTATAGGTTGAATGAACTTGAATTAGGGCTTACCTATCGTTACCCAGAACGACAATACCAACATTATCAGTTTCCAAGTTAAGGGCCATACCTTTGATTCCACTGCTGAACTCAACCATCTCACCAGCTTGGACCTTGGTTAGACCGAAGACTCTGGCAATACCATCACCGATTGAGATCACAGTACCGAATTCTTTCAAATCATTCTATATATTTAATATTAGAGGTCAGGATTCAGGCAAACATGAGCGGCTTTTAAAAGCCGCAGATTTAGATATGATTACTTACCACCTGGTTGATATTTGAGACTTTTGACTGTAGAATAGTCACTGCGTCTCCAATGGAAGGCTTCTTGTTAATTTGAGGGCTAGCTCTGAATGCCTTCTGGGCGAATTGTGTCATATTCTGAGTATGATTCAGCCTTGTGAAGAGCTTGGACAGCATAGTCGATATTATATTAAATCTTTATATTTCTTTTTCTAATCGCAATATTTGATATTCCCCTATTCTTATTTATTTCCATTGGC
>DATNQK010000413.1:0-5958 GCA_036704065.1 Stenomitos sp. | reverse complement strand
ACCTTGTCTCCGGGATGAACGCTAGCGTGCAGAGCTAGAGCTCAAGTTTTGTAAAAATTCTAAGGGTAGACCGTCGGGATCGGCAGCAAAGGCCACCCGATAGCAATGCGCTCCAATCTGCTGAGTTTGGGGCAGCAGTAGAACGACAAAAGGCAGTTCTTGTGTTATCAACTGCTGACGCCAAGCATTGAGCCAGTCTTCTAGGGTATAGTCCTCGCTTAAATCGGCGGTCAAGTCGAAGGACAAATGATAGTAGCCCACATAATGCTCATTGCCGAAGGCATCTGGAGCGGGGTGTGGCTGAGGAATTTCAATGAGTTCTAAGCGACCCGCAGGACCTGTCAGCCAACAGGCAAGCGTATACCCAGTGGTAAAGCGATCTTGGACGCTAAAGCCGAGGGTTTCATAAAAGGCGATCGCACGATGGATATTAGACGTGCGAATCGACATATGGTGAAATTGCATTGCCAATTAATCAAAAAAACGGGAGTAAGGCGAATGCGTAGGTAGTCCAGGTTCCTTATCCAGTGAGAAATTGATGACATTCCACTGGGGATCATCTTTGGGATCAGGCCCAAACTCTACCGGTAAACCATACAGTCGCAGCATAGATGCCCCCTCGTTGGTCTGAGACCAAGGCGTAGAACGCTCAAGATAGGCGCTAATTAAATCTCGGTAGCGACTCGCAATCACTACACGGGTCGCACGAAACCCATCGGCATACAGGCGATCCAAGGCTTCATGAATTTCAAAGCGAATCCCGTCTGGGTGGGTATGCTGCCGAAACCATTCTTCCTTCCACTGTCGCCAGTGCCGTCCTGATTGAAGATGAACCAACTCGCCCGTTTCTGGGTTGGCCTCAAAAGCCCCATGCCGATGACACAGGTAAGTATCGGTGAGCGTCAGTGCAGGTAACGTCTGACGGCAATGGGGGCACTGAATTTCAGGGCCGAAAATAGGATATTGCAAAACAGCGTGCATCATAAAGCGCTCATTGGGTTAAAGACGCTATACGTCGCCGAGCGTGGCCTTATTATAACGAGCTTTGCGAGTGCAAACCAGATTAAGAAACGGCCTCTCAAGATTCCTAGAGCAGCTAGCCTTTATGATCAAGACGACGCATTTGCTATGGCATATATCTTAGATTGCTCTCTCATTTATGACTGAAACACATCCTTCTGCCATCGGCCAAGATGTATGGCCCACCGATTGGCCGCAACCGAATCTCGCTGCTGCCGCATTTATTGCCAAAAATGCCGTTGTGCTTGGAGCGGTTGAGCTAGGGGAAGGCTCAAGTATCTGGTACGGTGCAACGCTGCGCGCAGATGTCTCACCCATTCAAATCGGAGCCTACACCAATATTCAAGATGGTGCAGTATTGCACGGCGATCTAGGACAACCCACGGTTTTAGAAGATCACGTCACTGTTGGTCATCGTGCAGTTATTCACTCTGCGCATATTGAGCGAGGGTGCCTTATTGGCATCGGTGCCATCATCCTTAATGGGGTGCGGATTGGGACGGGAAGTATTGTCGGTGCTGGAGCTGTGGTGTCCAAATCAATTCCCCCCTATAGTCTGTGGATGGGGGTTCCTGCAAAGCCTTTTCGGGAGGTTAGCGCTCAAGAAGCGTCAGGTTTGATAGAACATGCCCAACACTATTACAGCCTTGCGCTGGCACATGCCAATCGCAGCAGCGATTTAGACCTGTGAGTATGGCTGCGTCTCTACGCCGTACTGAGTTTGGAGACGGTTCATGGGAAACGGTTTGCAACAGTTGAGCGAAAGACTCTGTTTAAACTCATCACTTGTAGGAAAATAATGAGAGATGATTTAAAGAAGCTTTACGAGGGCTCATTCAAATGGACTTTGACTTTCGCATTTTGATTGTTCTTTTGCCGCTTCTTCTTGCTGCGGGTTGGGCTGCGCGCAATATTCTGCCCCTTGCCCTGAAACAACTGAATGCATTTTTAAATAAATAACCTCGCCCTAGAGAGCATGTCTCGCCCTCGGTGAGAGAGCCGACTGGTTTTGATATCAAAATCAGTCGGTATTTTTCCTTTTTGGCAAAAAAACAGTTCTAGGGTGCTTTAAGAAGGTTGTAGCGTATCCTTTGAATTAGGAGGCAAAGGGGCTTTAAGAAACGTGCGAATATGCCTCGCAATTGCTTCTTGCTGAGCCCAGTCAGTGGTCATTGTTTTGGAAATGGCAAATCGCGAACCCGAAGTTGTATAAAGGTGAATGCGGTAGAAACGCGTTCTTAAGACTGTGAGCGTTTCCACGTTTACCATCTCAACCTCGGTAATCTTGTAGTATGAGACCTGACGAGCTGTGAATTTGTGTCGGCAAATGGTAAGCCATCCCGAGTTTCTATCGAAAATTAGATTTTCTCGAGGAGCAAATGTGGGAAATGTACTGCCCAATGCGATACAGAATGCGCCAATCCAGTCTACTGGAGGTTCGAATAGAAAAAACATAAATAGGCCCGTGCAGATGGTCGACAGACTTAGCAATCGAATGCCTAAAAGTTGTTCTTGAATCGATAGACGGGATGAGCTATGTTCTAGCACTTTCATGTGGCAAAGAGAGCAAAGCAGGGCAGCAAAGCGTAGGGTCGAGCAAGGGGCGGTAATTTTAGTATGAACACCAGGAAAGCCAATAGAGCATTTACGATAGTAAATTGGGAACAATTTATTACGGTTATGTTGGCACTTGGCTGTCTAAGGGTGAAATGGAACCTACGATGGAGAAGTAACACTTTATAAGAATGAGCGCGAAATGCATTCTTTCCGGTCAGTGAAACTGTTTTAGCCCCTCTATCTAAGCAACGCTGCATGAGCTACTGCCTGAATCCTAGTTGCAATAATCCCAATAACGCGCCTCATGCCACTGACTGCCAAGCCTGCGGAATGCCTTTATTGTTGCGCGATCGCTATCGTTCCAGCCGAATTTTAGGCCGTGGAGGTTTTGCAACCACATTTTTGGCTGTGGATGAGAGTTTGCCAGGGCAACCCACCTGCGTGATTAAGCAATTGCGCCCTGTATTGAACGCAGCGCATATTTTAGAAATGTCGCGTGAGTTGTTCCAACGCGAAGCGGCAACCCTTGGCAAAATTGGCAACCATCCGCAATTGCCTCGGTTGCTAGACTACTTTGAGCTAGGCCCAGACTTTTATTTGATCCAAGAGTACGTGAGTGGCGCAACCTTACAGCAAGAAGTGAGGCGCTCGGGTCAGTTTGATGAAGCCATGGTCAAGGCCGTGTTGCGCGAGGTGTTGCCTATTTTGTGCTACTTGCACGAGCAACAAGTGATTCATCGCGATATTAAGCCTGCCAATATTATTCGACGCACCATTGATAAGCGGCTTGTTCTGATTGACTTTGGAGCCGTGAAAGATCAGGTCAATCAAGTCGCGGCGAATAATCCAGATCACACAACCTTAACGTCCTTTGCGGTGGGCACACCAGGATTTGCACCCCCTGAACAGATGGCGATGCGCCCTGTCTACTGTAGTGATATCTATAGCTTAGGGATTACCTGCATTTATTTATTGACAGGTAAATCTCCGAAAGATCTCAATTACAATCAATCGACGGGAGAGCTGGATTGGCAAAGCCATGTGCAGTTGAGTACTCCCTTCCAGCGCATTTTGAAGAAAATGTTGGAGGTGTCGGTTCGAGATCGCTACCAAAGTGCGCAGGAAGCCCTACAAGCACTAGAAGATAGCGAAACCTTTGCTAAAAATGCAACTTCGAGTTCTACGTCTGCACCTGCTGCCACCCGTCCGCCGTTGCGATCGCATACTGCTGGGAGCCAGCTAGGGCGAAGCCGGAGTGTGTCTCGTACTGGGGCTCAAGATCCGCTGACAGAAACATTTTCCAAGATTTCAGCCCGTAAACCCACAACCTCTACGCGCTCCTCGGTGAATGCTGATACGGTGGGCTCTAGTGGTCGTAAGAATGTTCCCAAGCTTAGTGCTCAGGGCTTACAACAAGCTTATAACCAAGGTAAACGAGACTTTAGCGGCTACGACTTAAGCAACCTAGCGTTACCTAGGGCTGAGTTTCCAGGCATCATTTTTCATGAAGCACAACTGCAGAAGGCAGACCTACGGGGTGCCGATCTCAATTGTTCTAATTTAGGCAAAGCCAGCTTGGTCGGCGTTAATTTACGCAATGCTAAGCTCCAGGAAGCTTATTTAAGCTATGCCGACTTAGAAGGTGCGGATCTCCGAGGTGCCGATCTCAGTAGTGCGTATCTCAGTAATGCAAATTTGCGTGGGGCCAATCTCTGCGGTGCTAACTTGACCGGTGCCACCCTCACGGAAGCACAGTTAAATCTGGCGCATATTAACTGGATGACCATTTTGCCCAATGGGAAGCGTGGCAAAGGGCTTTGGTAGGTGTCAAGGTGCTGGGTTGTTTGTCTTGATGTTCAACGGTGCAATAAGTACCCTAGATGAACAGGACAAGCCGCAACTTGCAGCTTTAGACTTGCTAGCCCTCTCGCTAAGAAAATAACGCTATGCTGAGCCCTCGCCGTATTCAGCCAGGTCCAGGACAAGAATCTGTGTGGGACTACCCCCGTCCGCCTGCTTTGGAAGTCACCCATAAGCGGGTTCGCGTGGTGTTTAACGAGGTTGTGATTGCGGATACCTGCAATGCCCAACGGGTGCTAGAGACCAGCCATCCTCCGGTCTATTACATTCCACCAACGGATGTTCAGCTTCAATATTGTGAAGTGATGCCGCAATCTACCTTCTGTGAATGGAAAGGAGCGGCCTCTTATTTACGGCTGACCGTGGGCGATCGCAGCGTTGAAGCAGCCGCCTGGTTTTATACCAATCCCACACCTCGGTTTGCAGCCATTGCTCAATATGTTGCGTTTTATCCCAGCCGGGTTGATGCTTGCTACGTAGACACGGAACAAGTACAAGCCCAACCCGGCGACTTTTATGGGGGGTGGATTACCCAGGACATCGTAGGGCCGTTTAAGGGCGACCCTGGCACCTGGGGGTGGTGAACCCTAGGAAAATCTAGGGGATTAGAAACCTTTCTTGAAAATATCCTTTAAGTCTTTCAAATTAAAGCCACCGCCATTGCTGCCTAAAACGCCACCTAGGCCATCCAGCAAGCCGCCGCCTTTACCCAATAGCCCATTGTCGCGAGAGGAAGACGATGAATTTGAGGATCGGGTGGTGAGTTCTTGCACAACTCCCATCAAGACAGAAGGTGCGATTTCCCCAATCATGCCTAACGTATTACCCCCGTCTCCGCCGGTAGCACAGTTGCTGAACCCGCTACTGTCGGCCTGCAAGCTTTGATCGGAAACACAGGAACAAAACTTACTTACTTTTTTGAAATCAATATCCTTCAAGTCTGCATGGGCCTGAACACAGTCGCGGTAAGCAGCCATTTTTCTAGAAAACTGAGGTGCGGAACGGGACGGTGTTTCGGATAGGTCTGGCCCATCTTGCAGGCGAGGCATGGCCAGGGCACTGAAGGGCATCACCATGCTAGATGCATAGATAAACCCGATACCTAAGACAGGAGTGAGTTTTTTCACAGAGTTGATTCTCCAAAAGACATGGATTTGAGGTTGGTCAATTCAAGGCTTCGGCAGCAATTGCAGGCATTAAGCAGTGGTCAATCAATGGTTCTATCGCTATAGACGTGTAAAGCCAAAACGCGTTTCCGACGTACATCAAACTATAGGGTGCCGCAGCACTAAAATTCGCTTTGTCTGAAATGGAGAACCCACGGAAAGCTCAATCAAACCGTGCGATTTCAATTTTAGTCTTTTCGATTACCCTTTGCTGGTTCGATGAATTGCGGCTGTAACGAGAGAACGTACAGAGATAGTGCCGACCCCCGCTGCGGATCTGATGCTGCAATTTGGACTGAATCTGCTGCTTTAGCGTGAATCCCCCTGCTAACCGTTGTGCAGACTCATCTATCCC
>DATNQK010000412.1:0-6071 GCA_036704065.1 Stenomitos sp. | reverse complement strand
GGAATATGGTCTCGCAGCAAATTCAGACCTAGACGTTCAGGCATGGGACAATCAAGCAAACTTAACATCGGCGATCGCCGCAGAGCCGGGTTCAGATCGGTTGCCACCACAGATCGCGCCCATCCCCGCAGAAGCCCATCAGCCCATGCAAGCAGATGCAGATAAAGCGGCTGCGTTGAACATGGCTTCGCGTCAAGTGCCTTTATTTTCAGCCTTTGAAAACACACCGCTGCAGCAGAAACCACTCGTCATGGCTGCATCGACAGGGGTCGTATCCGTTGTTGCAGTTCTCATCGGCGGACAATTTGTACCTGGGTCCAATGCCTTAGCCAAACTAAGTCTCGGTGCCCTGGCAGCAGGCTTGGCAGGTGGTGCTACAACGCTGGCATTAGGTCAAGTCGTGACACGCCAAATGAGAGCCTCTACCAGCGACCTACAGGCCAAGTTGTCTGCTGTTGCCCAAGGCGATTGGGGCGTCAAAGCCATCGAATTTTCTAACGATGAGTTTGGCCAACTTGCCAAAAGCTTTAATAAAATGACCCGCTTTATTGAATCCTCAACCAAGGACACGCAGCGAAAAGCGGATGAGCAAGAAAAGGCAAAAGAAGACTTACAACGCCAAGTAATCCGCTTATTGGACGACGTAGAAGGTGCGGCAAGAGGGGACTTAACCGTACAAGCTGAGGTTACAGCCGATATTTTAGGAGCCGTTGCTGACTCCTTTAACCTGACAATTTACAACCTCCAAAAGATCGTAAAACAGGTGAAGGTTGCAGCAAAAGAGGTAAATAAAGGAGCAGCAGATAACGAAGAATTTGCGCGCAGCTTGTCATCGGACGCACTGCGCCAAGCAGAGGAGTTAGCCGCCACACTGAACTCTGTACAAATGATGACCTCATCGATTCAAGAGGTGGCAGATAGCGCCCGGGCAGCAGATAGCGTTGCCCAGCGAGCATCTGAAACCGCCCTCAAGGGGGGTGAATCGGTAGAAAGAACAGTGGCTGGTATTTTACAGATTCGCGAAACGGTAGCTGAAACCACTCGTAAGGTTAAACGCTTAGCTGAGTCGTCTCAAGAAATTTCCAAGATTGTAGGTTTAATTTCTCAGATCGCATCACGAACCAACTTGCTGGCCTTAAACGCCAGTATTGAAGCTGCACGCGCAGGCGAATCTGGTCGTGGGTTTGCGGTTGTTGCTGATGAAGTGCGACAGCTCGCGGATCGGGCAGCAAAAGCTTCTAAAGAAATTGAGCAAATCGTGCTGCAAATTCAAGGAGAAACCAGTTCCGTAATGACCGCCATGGAAGAGGGTACGCAACAGGTTATTGAAGGGACGCAACGGGCCGAACAAGCGAAAAATTCTTTGCAAGATATTATCCAGGTTTCGGATCAAATTAAGCAGTTGGTGGGCTCAATTACAAAGGCCACTGCCGAACAAACAGAAACCTCTCGTTATGTCGGTCAGGTTATGCAATCGGTTGAATTAACCGCTCAAGAAACCTCTCAGGAAGCACAACGGGTATCCGATTCTCTGAGGAACTTGGTGGGCGTTGCGAGGGATCTACAGGCCTCCGTAGAGCGCTTCAAAGTTGAAGGAACAGAGTTTAGCTAGGCCCATCTAGACCCACCCATGATCCAATTATTAGACCCATTAGCGGACATCGTACAAGGAGATGCCCATGCAGCCTGAACAACAGCGAATACTTGGCTATTTTATTGAGGAGGCCAAGGAACACTTAGCCACAATTGAGCATGGCTTACTTAACCTACAAACCGTCATTGACGATACCGAGTCGATGAATGAGGTATTTCGGGCTGCTCACTCAGTCAAGGGTGGAGCTGCAATGCTGGGTATTCACAGCATGCAGCATGTCTCTCATCGTCTGGAAGATTATTTCAAAGTTCTCAAAGAACATCCTGTCAAGGTTGATCAGCAGCTAGAGGCACTCCTGTTCCGCGTTTTCGATGCATTAAATGCATTAACGGAAGAACTGCAAAACACGTTGACCTTATCGGATGAACTGGCGCAACAAACGCTAGAGTCTGTCGAGCCTGTATTTAATGAGCTTCAAGCACATCTGGCTCAGCTGACAGGGGTTCCGGTCGAATCGGAAACTGGAGCGTCCAAAGAGGCAACACCTGGTTTATCCGAGGAACAACTGGTTCGTACATTCGAAATCGATATATTGGTTCGATTGCGCGAAATGTTGGTGCTGTTCCAGGCTAGTGACAACGCATCCACGCGCCAAGGGTTGCAGGAAATCTGTGCCGATCTGCATGGCCTTGGGGCTCAGCCGCAGTTGAGCGCTTGGCAACAGTTAGTCACAACGGCAAGTGATGCGATCGCCGATGAGCAAAATTCCTTCAGCTCTTTAGCAGCCGTTATCGTACCAGAACTCAAAACAGCCCGCGACCTGGTTTTAAGTGGTCAGGCCACAGCCATCGAGCCTTCTGAAACACTCCGCGCCTTTGTACCCAAACCTGCGGTTGAGTCAGGCATCGACTGGTTTAGCTTATTCAGCAATTCTCAAGATTCAGCCACGGCCGAGCAAGAAAATAATTCAGTTGAATCCTTTTTGGATCAACTGCTGCAAGAAACAGAACCAGCACGCGAACCCTCTGTTGCCCAGTCATCCGGGCCACAACGCCCCATCCTTGAGGCTGATTTTAGCCAACTTGCGGCCTTCTTAGACACCGATAGCGAACTTACGCCTCAATCCCCCGAATTAGATTTAGTGGGCACCGCCGCCAATGCGGTTGAAACCGAAGCTGTAGCAGAACTCAAAGATAGCGAGTTCCAAGATTTAGAACAGCTGCTAGACGATGTACAACGAGGTGCCACTGCGGCTGGCGTCAGCGGAGGCCGCGCCAATGCTCCAGCTGTACGAGCTAACCGCAAAGCAGGCATTGCGCAAACCATGAAGGTGGGGGTTAAGCAGCTTGATAACCTCAGCAACTTGGTTGGGGAGCTGGTCATTAACCGCAATACCCTAGAAGACAACCAAGAACGTTTACGACAATTTTTGGATAACCTGTTGTTCCAAGTGCAGCAGCTTGGGGAACTGGGCACCCAAATGCAAGATCTGTACGAACGCTCGCTACTCGAAAGCTCCTTGATGGGGGCCTCCCGTGGCGTAGCCACCTCAGCGGTTGGCAACAATACCGGATCCGGCAGCGGTAGCCACGCGTCAGGCTTTAGCTTTGATGCCCTAGAAATGGACAGCTTTACTGGGTTCCATAGCTTGTCCCAAGAGATGATCGAACGCATCGTGCGGGTGCGAGAAGCAGCCTCAGACATTGAGTTTGTGGTCGATTCCAATGAACAAGTCACCCGCACCTTTAGGCAAGTTACAACTCAAGTCCAAGAAGGTCTAACCCGTTCTCGGATGATCCCCTTTGCTCAAATTGCAGAGCGGTTGCCGCGTGCGGTGCGAGACGTATCCCTGAAGTGCGGCAAGCAAGCACGGCTAGAGCTAGATGGGCGCGACACCTTAATTGACAAGGGGATTCTAGAACGGATCTATGACCCCCTGACCCACTTGGTCAACAATGCCATCTATCATGGCATCGAATCTCCGGAGGTTCGGCAGAGCCTTGGCAAACCGCCAGAGGGTGTAATCAAAATTCGGGTCTTCTATCAAGGAAACCAGACCATTATTTCGATTTCAGATGACGGAGCTGGCATTAATGTTGAGGCCGTCAAGGCGAAAGCCATTAGTAAGGGTCTGATCAGCCCTGAAGATGCCAACGCCATGTCTAAACAAGAAATTTATGGGTTGTTGTTCCAGTCTGGCTTTTCTACCAATGATCAGGTGGATCAGCTCGCTGGCCGTGGCGTCGGGATGGATGTCGTGCGTAGTTCCATTAGCGAATTGCGTGGCGTAATCAACACAGACTCTACTGTCAATAAAGGCACCACTTTTACCATCCGCTTACCCCTTACCCTCAGCATTACGAAAGCGCTCTGCTGCTTCCATCAGAACTCTAGTATTGCCTTTCCCATCGATGGGGTAGAGGATGTACTGGATTTAGCCTCCGAGCAGCTGTTACCTGGAGAAGAGGGTCATTCCTTCATCATGTGGCGCGATCGCCCACTCCCCTGCAAACCGCTCACACAGTTGCTGGGTTATAACCGAGCGCTGAAACGCAGCAACAGATACAATAACGCCGATTCAGCCAGTAAGGTCTCGGTGGTAATCTTGCGCAGCGGCGACGATCTCGTCGGCTTGCAAGTGGACGAAGTCTTGGGTGAACAGGAAATCGTAATTAAGCAGTTGGCTGGCCCCGTACCCAAGCCGCTGGGAATTTCAGGGGTTACGGTGCAAGGGGACGGTCGAGTCATGCCGATCGCCGATGTATTGGAACTCGTAGAACTCTCCCTTGATCGCCTTGAGGTCAACCATCAATTCTGGCAATCGATTCCTGAGGCCACGAAGAGCGAAGGTCAAAGCGAACCCACTGTCTTGATTGTGGATGACTCGATCACGGTTCGTGAACTCTTATCGATGACCTTTAGTAAAGCAGGCTATCGCGTCGAACAAGCCAGAGATGGGTTAGAAGCATGGGAAAAACTCCGTTCCGGCTTACCCTGTGATGTAATCTTCTGCGACGTGGAAATGCCTCGGATGGACGGGTTGGAGTTGTTGTCTCGTCTACAGCAGGACGAAGATCTCCACGACTTGCCCATCGCCATGCTCACCTCACGGGGGGCCTCTAAGCACAAGAAGATGGCTGTTAACTTAGGCGCAAAGGGATACTTTACCAAACCATACCTGGAAGAAGTATTGTTAGACGCCGCACAACGGATGATTAACGGTGAGGTTCTGGTGCGATAAGTTTATTCGCTGCACCCCACCATCGCAATCACACTCTGTGGAGTTCATCGGAGCAAGGGCATTATTCTGCGCCTTTGCTCCGTTTTCGTTTGGTGCACCCCTGCAGTCTTAAACGGTAGGGCTATACAATAGAACGGAATTGATTTATCGGCCAGCGAGAGCGTGTCAATACTGAATTCGGTATCAGCTTGAGTTCTCGTTGGGGACATGGTACTGCTGTGCATCACTCCATTTCATCCCCAAGTTTAGACCTCTCGACCCTCTATCCATTTGCTTTAGACCCATTTCAATCCGATGCGATCGCCGCATTAGAACTGGGTCAGTCCGTTGTTGTGGTAGCCCCCACCGGATCTGGCAAAACCTTAATTGGAGAATATGCGATCGCCCGTGCCCTGGCCCAAGGCAAGCGAGTGCTGTACACCACACCCCTAAAAGCGCTCTCCAACCAAAAACTACGAGACTTTCGTCGCCAATTTGGCACAGAACAAGTCGGCCTCATGACTGGCGATCTCTGCATCAACCGAGATGCGCCCATTCTGGTCATGACCACCGAAATCTTTCGTAACATCCTCTACGGCACCCTAACCAATGAGTTTGAACTCGCCCTAGCCGATGTCGACGCCGTCGTCCTAGACGAATGCCACTACATGAATGATCGCCAACGTGGCACCGTCTGGGAAGAATCGATTATTTATTGTCCTCCCACCATTCAACTCATTGCCCTCTCGGCCACCATTGCCAATGCACAACAGCTTGCGGAGTGGATTCAATGGGTACACGGCCCCACCCAATTGATACAGTCCAACTGGCGGCCCGTACCGCTCCGGTTTAGCTTTGGCACACACCAAGGACTATTCCCCCTCCTTAACCATCAACAAAACAAACTCAACCCCAAGCTCAAAGCGATTCCCTCTAAACAATCCGGTCGGGCCCGCTCGCGAGGTGCATTGCCATCTCCACGGATGATCATTGAAGTGCTGCAAGAGCGGCAAATGCTGCCTGCCATTTACTTTATCTTCAGTCGTCGTGGCTGCGACCAAGCGGTACAAGCCACGCGCGATCTGTCGTTGTTAACCCCCACAGAATCAGCGAAACTGCACCAGCACGTGCGGCAGTTTTTAGCCCAGTATCCTGACTTGGCCCAATCTCCTGTTTTGGATGGCATTGGGCGAGGGGTCGCCGTGCATCATGCAGGGCTGTTGCCTGCTTGGAAAACCTTGATTGAAGAGTTATTTC
>DATNQK010000411.1:0-3780 GCA_036704065.1 Stenomitos sp. | reverse complement strand
GCGGCAGCCAATTCTCGCCTCGAAGAGAAAGTGCAAGTGCGTACAGCCGCGTTGCAAGAGGCCAATGCTCAAATTATGTACCTCAATACTCAGCTTCAAGCCGAAAATAATCGCATGGGTGCAGAGTTAGAGGTAACCCGTCGCCTACAGCAACTCATGTTGCCTAAGGCAGAGGAACTCGAACAAATTTCTGGGTTGGAAATTGCGGGGTTTATGGAAGCTGCCCATGAAGTGGGTGGGGATTACTACGATGTGATTGATGGCGATCGCTTTGTCACGATTGGGATTGGCGATGTCACAGGGCATGGCTTAGAAAGCGGGGTGCTGATGATTATGGCGCAAACCGCTGTGCGCACATTACTTGCCGTGGGAGAGAATAACCCGCAACGGTTTTTGGGTGCGCTTAATACGGTGGTGTATCAAAATGGGCAGCGATTAAGTCTTGGCAGGCAAATGACGCTGACGCTATTGACTTACGAAAGTGATTGTCTCTCTATCACTGGCCAACATGAAGAAGTCCTCTTATTTAGGAGGGATGGTTCTGTTGAACAGGTAGATACCTTAGAACTTGGATTGCCACTCGGGTTATTGGAAGACATTACGGCTTTTGTGGGCCAAGTTCAGGTGCAGTTATATCCCGGAGATGGGGTAGTACTCTACACCGATGGCGTGACGGAAGCTGCAAATCTCCATCGGCAATTGTATGGGTGCGATCGCTTGATTGCATTAATACAAGCAAACTGGCATCATTCTGCGGCTGTAATTCGACAGATTGTGGTTGAAGATATACGGTCCCACATCGGCAATAGTCCTCTATGTGATGACATTACCCTCGTGGTGTTAAAAAAATGTCTAAAAACCTAGTAGTCCTTACAGAAATGGTCAGCTTTTCGTGAAAAAACACGCAAAGACAATTGGTATCCTATGATGCGTTCCGATAAAAACTGGGAACTATAGGAGTAAGAATATTGATTCATTTATACATAAAAATGTCTTTGGCTTGTGTAGAACTATCACCGGGTAATCTCAGAACGTTTAAGATTTAACTGTTACCTTAGGTGCATCGCTTCACTTTTTTATTATTTCGTCGGGAAAAATTATTTTAAGTCAGGTCTTACACCACGATAGACAATATTTATAGCAATTCTTTATATGGCAGCAGTCCCCTACAAGTGTTGAAAGGCGAAGGAAAGAGCAGGTGCTGACGGACGCTCGCGAACAAGTTTGGATGCAGGTGAATGAGCAAATATGTCAAAGCGTAGAGATTGATACCATATTCTCTAATGCTGCCTTGGCGATACGCCATATCCTCAATACCGATCAGGTTGCAATTTTGCAGTTTGAGCCTATCTTGGATGGCTTACAAGGTACTTTTGTCGCAGAGGATGTCGCACTAGAGGTTGAGTCTTTTGTCGCGCTTGAGACCTGCGATCGCAACAATATAGATTTGCAAAATCTTAAGCATTGTCTTACTGCTTATTATGTGAATGGTCTCAATACATCGAAGCCAGAATCAGACTTACTCTCAATTCCTGATACCTTAAAGGCGGAGTATAACCCCAATTTGTGCGCAATTTTATTGCGCTTTAAAATCCGTGCAGGCCTCATGATTCCTTTAAAACAGCAAGGGAAAACAAGAGGATTACTATGTATTTATCAATGCGGCAGTTCTCGGCAATGGCAATCTGACGAGATTTTATTTGCCACTCAGGTGGCCCTTCAACTCGGCCTAGCACTACAGCAAAATGCGTTACGCCAGCAAGTTCAATGGCAATCCGAAACCATTGAGACCCAAAGCCAGCAGATGGAATGGGTGTCTAGACAGGAGCGTGCCTTAGCCTATATCAACACTTGTATTCAACAAGTTCTGGATATTGAACAGATTTTTGCAACGGTTACCCTGACTGTTCAACAGTTGTTGCAAGTGGATCGAGTTGCCATCTATCGTTTTGCACCTCAAGACTCCAGTGGCCAGGGCCAATTTATTGCTGAAAACGTGGTGCCAGAATGTGACACTCTGTTGTCAATGCAAGCGCAACCTTGTTCAGCACAGGGCAATCAGGGCAATGATAGTGTCTCCCTCTCTTTCTATGGCGGCCACTATATCAACGTGGCTCAGCAGAGCCCTTTTATATCTATTGCTGATACGGCATTAGACTGTCTGAATCCAGAGCAGTGGCAACTGCTGAATGAGTTGCAAGTGAAGGCCGAGTTAGTGTTGCCACTCAAACAAGGGGAACATCTATGGGGCCTTCTCTGCCTGCACCAATGTTGTAGACCACGGGAATGGCAACCCGCTGAGGTAGAGTACATCAGTCGCATTGCCATACAACTGAGTGTGGCAATCCAGCAAACTGCCCTGCACAGCCAAGTGCAAGCACAGGCGCCCGAACTTAAAGAAACCTTTCCGGTGCTTCAATCCCAACAGGAGCAGACAGCGTATGCCATAGATCCATTTAGGGCGGAAGCGTCCCTCCTGCGCCAGCTCAGTCAAATGTTTCCCAGTGATTCTGTGTTTTCAGATGTATTGCAAGAGGTGCGCCATCTGCTGGGGTGCGATCGCCTTGTGATGTATCGCTTTTCTCCAGACTGGAGCGGAGAATTTTTGTATGAGTCAGTTGCCGCCCACCTCACCCCCTGGGTGAATTTAGAGACCACTGCGACTTGGCGCGATACTTGCTTGCAAGATCATCAAGGCGGACATTTTCAAGCCTTGGAAAGTGTTGTGGTCGACGACGTCTACCAAATGCACTATCAGCCATGTCACCGAGCACAGCTAGAATCGCGCCATATTCGTGCCTTTATTGTCGTTCCCATTGTCAAAGGAGAGAAACTTTGGGGACTTTTAGGCGCGTACAGTAACGCAACGCCTAAACAGTGGAACCGTTGGCAAGTGTACCTATTAGAAATAATCGGGGTGCAACTAGGGCAACTACTACAGAAAGTGACGCTGGTACAACAGCTCCAACAAGCGCAAGACGCAGCAACTGTAGCCTACCGCTCGAAAAGTATCTTTCTTGCCAAAATGAGCCATGAACTGCGGACCCCTCTTAATGCGGTTTTAGGCTTCAGCCAAATGTTGCGCAAAGATCCAACACTGAATCCAAGCCAACGAGAAACACTCAACACGATTTACCAAGGAGGTGCCGATCTTCTGGATTTAGTAAATAACCTTTTGGCGCTCTCAACACTGGAGGCGGGCAAAAGTTTACATCATCCTCTAAAGGAATTTAATCTGTGTGCATTTCTTAATACGCTGTACGACTCCTTTTTACCTAGAGCTAATGCCAAAGGACTGGCACTGAGCTTTGTTTACGATGTTGGGGCTCATCAACATATCCAGGCAGACGAAGAGAATCTCAGACAAGTATTAGTCAACCTGTTAAGCAACGCCATTAAATTTACCGATGCAGGACAAGTTTGTTTGCACGTTCGCTTGCAACAATCCAACCCTCAGACCTCCATTGCTCCAGCATCCACAATAGATTGCTTGTTTTTTGCTATCGAAGATACAGGAATAGGATTCACCGATACACAACTAGAAACGGTGCGAGATCCATTGTCTAGTCTGTCTCAAGATACAGGGACAACTGCAGGGGTGGGCCTAGGCTTAACCTTGAGTCGCAACTTCATTCAGAGCATGGGGGGCGAAATCAGTATCGAGAGTGAAGTTGGGCGAGGCACTATCGTTCGGTTTCATATTCCCGTTCAGTTTATAGACTCGGTCGGCCAAACTCAACGGTCTGGAAGACGGGTCCTCGGCTTGGTCGCAGACCAACC
>DATNQK010000410.1:0-5274 GCA_036704065.1 Stenomitos sp. | reverse complement strand
AAAACTTAGCCATAAGCGTCTAAAACCGTTGTGGAAAGGTACGCTATGCCGACTGTAGCAGTTTATTGCGTGTAATTAGCATCTATATGCAGACCTTTGGCAGTATCCAATACGGCTTCATCACCCTAAATGGCATACATGCTTAAACCGAAGCCGTCCTAAAACAAGCTCCAGCAAATGAATTAGCCACGTTTCTAGGGAGCGATACAGGGAGTTTAGCCCCAAAAGCACAAAAGCTTGTTGCAATATCTTCTCAATAAGGCTATAGTAATTTCATTAAGAGATTGTGTTCTCCTCTCTTAAAGAATCGGCAGGTGGGTTCTAGGTCCAAGATCTAGAACCTGTTTTTTTTGGGAAATTTTATAGAGAGACTTAGGGGGTCAATGGTTCTGGAACTGCGGCTGAAACTGACGTGTGTAGTGCTGCTTCAGCGTGAATATTGTGTGTCCAGACTTCTTGTACCTTTGGGGTCGCCAGCGACAGTGCTTCTTGGTGACTGTAGTCTTGTAATGCATCCGTCTGCCAAGTGCAACATTGACCGTTTGTTACCAGTCTCGCCCAGTGTTCACTATTGAATTGATACAGGTTAAAAGACCAATGACGATGCATGAGGTCAATGGCACGATGCAACAAATTTGCAATATCTTGAGGCGCTTGTAACTCAACCCATTTGGCGTTACGGTGCTGACGCCGACTGATGGGCTCTAGAACGAGTTGTCCTAAAGATAGACTCTGGACAGTACTGGGAGCCCACCGAATTGCAGTGTCGTGTGATAGACAAACCGCGTATTCTAGTAAGCCTCGAAACTGGCGATCGCGTCGATACAAGAGTCGGCCAAATGCTTCACAGTCTTGATAACGGCTCACCCAATCATGGAGGTGAGTTGCAGTTATATCTTGGGAATGTTGATAGGCTTGCTGCTGACGTAAACCTAGCCAAGCCCGATAGGCTTCGAACCAATATTCCGTTTTGAGGAGTGGAATTTCTGTAGAAGCTTCACATAGGTAAAACCATTGGGTTAACGGTTCCTGAAGCAGATAAAAGGTCTGAAATTGTTCTAGGACAAGACTGTGATGCAAGTCGGAAAGCCGCAGATCATGTCTATCTTCGGGAGAATCTGACAAAGCACAAAATTGTGACTCAGAAGGGTAGGGGTTAAATTGCCCTAATATGTCGTAGAAAGCAGCTTGCAAAGACCGCTCTAATCCCAACGATATGCTGGCACCAGTCGATGATTTTGCGGCAAACGTGGGATAGTGGTCTGAGGGTTTCATGCTAAATAAAACAGAAGCAGAAAAGTCTGCCAAAAAACATCTATTTGTATTTCTATTTTAGAGTGCCCATCTTATTTTGGTTCCTTACGGACAACTTCTAAAAAATAGCTAAAGGCCATCAACAAACAACTTATATTTTCTCTGAAAGGAGAATAGTGTTAGAGACCTTTATGATTTTCTGATTATCTGGAAAATCTGCGTAAATTTACGGAAACAAAAGGATAGATGATTTCCTCAATGTGAGATCAAACTTTTATTTTCTGTATACAGTTATGTTGTTTATATCTATTAAAACTCTGTTAATACTGTGCTTTAAACAAATGTTTTAACTCGGTATGTATAAGAAAGTTGTTTGAGAAGTGCGTGTGGGAACAGGTAGATTGTTGCAGTACAACCTGAATTTTGCTGCTGTGTTTCTTCCCATGGTGAGCTTGTGCCAAACGACCTTTCTCGTTATTTCTACAGAAGGTTTCCCTTAAGCGAACCTGTATTGAAGGGAAAGGGGATGGCGCGAGAATTCAACAAACAGATATTGCACCCCAAAAAGCGTCAGCAGACCTGTGCAAAATCTGCAACGGCCTGCTGACACCATTGGAAACCTCAGCGCTGTTAGCGCAAGGGATTAGAGTTGAGGGATGTGAAGTTGCGTAATACGGTCAAATAGACCAACGCTCAGGAAAAAGCAACCCATCTATTTCAAGAGTGAGCCGTAGAAGACTGCATCAGTTTAGATAGACCTTGAATGGCCTTGACGTACTGAGGATCGGATGGGGAAGCCACCAAAGTAGGGTTATTCGATAACTTTCCAACTTGCTCTTGGGTCAACGGCACATTGATATCTGGCAGAATGCCTTTATGGTGAATATCGGAACCATTGGGCGTGAAGTAGTGGGCGATTGTGACATTTAAACCAGAGCCATCTGATAAGGGATTGACTTGTTGCACAATCCCTTTACCAAAGGTTTTGGTTCCTACAATTAGTGCCCTGTGGTGATCCTTGAGGGCACCCGTCAGAATTTCGCTAGCGCTAGCGGAGCCTCCATCCACTAATACAGCTAAGGGCAGCTTCGTAACGGCTGTGTGATTGGCTTCGGTGGTATCGCTTTCACCATTACGCACTACGGTTTTAACAATGGCACCATCGTCGATCCAAAGGCGGGATATGCTAACGGCCATTGATAACAGCCCACCAGGGTTATCGCGTAAATCCAGCACAAACCCTTTCACGTGCTGTTTCTCTAAAGATTGAATCGCCTGCTTGACCTGTTCGTCTGCGTGGTTATCAAATTCAGATAGTCGAATGTAGCCAATCCGATTTGCTCCGACTTGTTTGACAGCAGACGTCACGGTTGAAACTTGAATGATCTGACGCGTCAGGGCCACATCAAAGGCCTTTTGTCCTTGACGGGCCACCTTTAGTTTGACGACCGTGTCGGGTTTGCCGCGAATGAGACCGACGGCTTTGTCTACATCTAGACCATGCACTGACTTTCCATCAACGGCTAAAATTTGATCGCCCGATTTGAGTCCTGCTTTAGAAGCAGGAGAGTTGTTCATTGCTTCTACAACAGTGAGCGCTTTGGTGGTTTTATCGATCGCCAACTTGGCCCCAATGCCTGAGAGTTCACCGGATGTTTGTTGATTTAACTCTGCAAATTTCTGCGGCTCTAGGAAGCGAGTATACGGATCATCAAGCTTTTTGAGGGCTGCACGAATGGCGTCGTAGGCTTGTGCTTTGGAGCTGTAGTCAGTGGTGAGGAGTTGCTGACGAACGGCTTGCCAATCGGTATGGTTAAACGAGCCATCGACGAAAGTGCTATTTACAATCTGCCAAACTTCATCTACAAGGACTTTGGGGCTATCTTTTAACTCAGTTGCAGGAACGCTGTAGCCAGGATGTGGGCTTGTCAGTAGGGTGCTGGTTGAGACTAATGTGCCTAAAGCAAAGAAGCCAAAGGTTCGTATTGAACTGAAGCGTTGATTCATAGATCAGCTAGAACCAGAAACTACTGGTATTGTATCGGTCTAGGATCAGATTGCCCATTCTGTTCTTTTCCCATCCAGGACAATGGGTGGTTTATGCGTGTTTGGTCCTTTCTAGGGTCTTGTAGTGTAAGTTTAAGCAGTCAAGAGTGGTTCCTCTCCACTTACGGATGGTTTCTATGCATATCCCCTTAAGGGGTGTTAGTTGAAATGGGTTTGGCAAAGTTGGCGAAAACAATCGCCGCGTTCTTCAAAATTGCGGAACTGATCGAAGCTGGCACAGGCAGGGGAGAGCAACACAACTTTTGCGGTGTGCTGCTGTGCGAGTTCAGCGGCACGGGGAATGGCCCTTTCTAGGGTTTCCACAATTTCATACCGATCATAGCCACAGGTTTGCAAGCGTTGGGCAAAGGCTTCGGCAGCTTTGCCAATCAGCAATACTGAAGCTGCTTTGGTGCGAATGGTTTCAATCCAGGCTGTATCATCGCCCACTTTAGGGTCGCCCCCTGCAATCAGAATGGTTGGGGCAGCAACTGCTTCTAAGCCAGTCTGGGCAGCATCGTAATTGGTTGCTTTACTATCGTTGATAAATTCAATTCCGTTCCAGGTGCAGATATATTCAAGGCGATGTGCCACCCCTGGAAAGGATGCAACAGCTTGGGCGATCGCAGTTTTGTCTAGTCCTGCCAAATGAGCCGTTGCCACAGCCATGAGTAAATTTTGGCGATTATGTGCTCCGGGCATCCGCAACGCATCGGCAGCCACAATCGCATCCCCTTGAATGGATACCCAGTCTGATTCAATGCTGGCATAGGGCTTGAGTGCAGGGGCCAAGCTTAGATCTGATAGCGTCCAATGGGAATCAGGCCAGGTTTGAGATAAATGTTGACGCAAGTAGGGGTCATCTCCATTCATCACCTTATGGTTGGAACGGTGCAGTAAGCCTGCCTTAATGTTGCGATAGTTGTCGAGGGTGCCGTGGCGTTCTAAGTGATCAGGGGTGAAGGTTGTCCAAACACCGATGGTCGGGCTGAGGGTCGCTGAAGACTCGGCTTGGTAGCTGCTTACCTCCGCAATAATCCAATCGACGGGCTCGTCCCATAACGCCACTTCGCAGGCACTGAGCCCAATGTTGCCGCAGGCGGGTGCCTTTAACCCAGCCGCTTGAAAAATTGCTGCAATCAAGGCTGTTGTGGTGGTTTTGCCATTGGTCCCTGTAATGCCTACCCAAGGGACATGCTTGAGATATAACCAAGCCAGCTCTAATTCGCCAATGGTTTCAATGCCTCGTTGCCGCGCTTCTTCCAAGGCTGGCAACTGCCATGACACCCCAGGACTAACCACAATTCGGTTGGGGGTAGGTAAGCCTGCATCGCTGAGACCTTGCAGGGTAAAGCGACAATTGAGCAAGACCGGAATATCTTCTGCCTCTAGCGATCGCTGTTGCTCTAGCAGACTTTCTGATTGGCCTGCATCGCTCACCGACACATTCCATCCATCGCGCTTTAGAAGTCGAGCCGCTGCAACACCAGAACGACCCAACCCGATAATATGAGCAACAGCCATAGACAACGTATTTCGTATTTTGCATCCCCCATCCTACCGTCTGCCGTTGTCCGATAGAACCTAGAAATAGAGAAATTGCTCAACTTTGGTCAGTTCAGTTGCTGTAAATTGAGTAAAACCCTTGAACACTTCGACAATGGATTCTCCGGCCACCCTTTCCACTGCTGAAGCGCAAGCCATTTTGGCTCCCTTTAATTGCCTTGTACCCCAATCTCTAGAGTCGCCTGCCCAAAAAGCAGCCGTACAACAGGCTGTGTTACACCTGACCAGCGTTACCGATACACAAATGCTGGGAATTCTCGCCGATACCTGGGCCCAGGGCATTCAGGCATTACACGCCTATGCCAAAGCGCTGAACCTCACAGTGCCTTCTGAGTTGGTGGAATGCGAGGGGCCTGTTTACATCAAATTCAACCCTCGCTCCCATCGTTGTTATGCCAGTCCTTATTC
>DATNQK010000409.1:0-4864 GCA_036704065.1 Stenomitos sp. | reverse complement strand
TTTGGTCGTGCCTGGCAATACCGTGTTGTTGTCCGACACTTCAATTAAGTGTTGGTCTTTGGTTTGAATCAGGTAGCTGTTGCGTTTGCCGTTCCATTGAACTTTGATGGCTTTGGCATCTAACCCAGACTCGTTAAATTGGTTGATTTTGCCTGCAATGGTTGCTGCTCGCCAAACCGGATCGTTCATATCTCGGGTAGAGGCTTGGGTGAGCGCACCTAAATCGGGATCTAAGGTGGCTACTTTTACACCCTGCGCTTCTGCCGCATTCAGCGATTTGCCCAAAAACGTGACAATGGGAATGTTACGGACGTAAATGGTTGCGGCTTGACGGCCGGAAGACTGGTGCAGCTTAATGGTTGCGATCGCTGCGTTCTCGCTAGAGTCGGTGTTAGAGGTCTGACGCTCGCCTACTTTGACCGCGGTTGTAGCTTGGGTCGCTTGGCTTTGGGCAGATTCATCTGAACCTTGGGCTACCTTATTGGCACCTGCAGGGGCTTCAGGGTTGGCTTCGCTGACCGATAAATGGCTTGCTGCAGAGACTGTGAGGGCGGCAGCAACACCAGTGAGAAAAACTTGTTTCATACCTCGTCCGTTGAGAAAGACACCTTGGAGAACCGAGCCGTGGCAACTGTAAGTGCAACATCCATCGTTACACTACTAACTTGTACTCGTTCCGCATTCGCTCTTTAAGCCGGAACAGTCTTACCCTATCACGACTTTTTTCCCCTCGAGATCAGCGCATTCCCTGAGAGGATCCCGTAAAAGTCTCTCTAATGCCTACGGGATCCCTGTATAGATGCGATGGTAAAGATTTGTATGATCCCCTTGAGTGCTTGGTTTGAGGGGTGCTGACTAGTGGGTTGAATTTATATTGATTGCTTATGAGTTTTAAATTTTTAATTTGTTTTTTAAATCAATTTTTGGCGCTTTAGACGGTGGTTCAGTCTAAATTTCGCTGGGGTCTCTCTCCTGTTTGGGGGAGCCTGCGTAAATCTACGGACAAATGTGGTGCAAAGTATTCTTTAATTTTGGCGTCGGTCATCAGAGAACGGATTGGAGGAGAGCTGTGGAATCCTTTGGCTACCTAAAAACAAGCTTGAAGGAAGCATTGAGGCTACAGGTGTGCGTGGGGGTGCTGTTCCTGGTTCCTAGGCGCTTAGCCATCATAAATCGCAAAACACACTATATATAGTGAGGATGTCATTTAAATCGAGGGCAGTTTCTGTGGTGTGCCATTTAGATGGGGGTGGGTGATCGCAGGGACTGAAGAAGGATTGATAATCGATACTTGAGCGTGAGTACCTTCGTATTCCCTTTGTTCTTTATACTGATCAAGCTTTCTCAATCAAGGGTGTTATGGATTATCGCAGTGCTGGGGTAGACGTTGAGGCAGGTCGAGCGTTTGTCCGACAAATTAAACAAATGGTAGATCGAACTGCCCGGCCTGAGGTTTTGGGAGGACTCGGAGGGTTTAGTGGATTATTTCGTCTGCCCAAGGGTTATGAAGAACCGATTCTGGTTTCAGGGACAGATGGGGTCGGAACCAAGCTCAAGATTGCTCAGGACTTGAATACTCACCAAACCATCGGCATTGACCTGGTTGGTATGTGCGTGAACGATGTCCTCACCTGCGGTGCAGAACCTTTATTCTTTTTGGACTATTTGGCAACGGGTAAGCTGGAACCCCCACAGATGGCAGAGGTGGTTCAGGGCATTGCAGAGGGCTGCGTGCAGGCTGGATGTACGTTGTTGGGCGGCGAAACGGCTGAAATGCCAGGGTTTTATCAGCCCAATGAGTACGATCTCGCAGGATTTTGTGTGGGTATTGTGGAGCACAGCCGTTTGGTGGACGGTTCGCGGATTGAAGTGGGCGATGTGGCCATTGGTTTGGCCAGCAGTGGGGTTCACAGTAATGGCTATAGCCTGGTGCGTAAGATTGTGCGCGAGGGGGGGTGGCAGTGGAGCGATCGCCCTTCTCAACTCGGCGGTCAATCGTTGGGCGAAGTGTTTTTAACGCCAACTCGTATTTACGTCCAACCGATTCTTGCGGCGCGTGCGGCAGGCCTTGATATTCGGGGCATGGCCCATATTACAGGCGGTGGCTTGCCCGAAAATTTGCCACGTTGCTTAAATGCTGACCATTCGATTGAACTGAATTTATCTCAATGGTCCAGTGGCCCTGTCTTCAATTGGCTCGCTGAAGCGGGCAATGTGGCCCCAGTTGATATGTTCCATACCTTTAATATGGGCATTGGATTTGTTGTGGTCGTTCCTGCTAACTGCGCCGAGCAAACCTTGAATTGGTTCCAAGGCCAAGGGCTTGAGGCATACCAAATTGGCACGGTGATACCAGGCGACCAAACCTTAACAGGCATACCAACCTGACTCGACCCAAGGATGAGTCAAGTCAGATAGGGGAGAATCAGGGGCCTGCTAGAGGGGGCTAGGATTCAACATCGATGTAGTCTGCCATCGGTGGGCAGCTACATACTAAATTGCGATCGCCAAAGGCATTGTCAATGCGTCCCACCGATGGCCAAAACTTAGCCTCTCTTGTCCAAGGGGCCGGGAAGGCAGCACGCTGACGTGAGTATGGATGAGCCCATTCATCGGCAGTGACAGCTTCGGCTGTGTGAGGTGCATGTTTGAGTGGGTTATCCTGCACATCGGCTTGGCCTGCCTCAATTTCTGCAATTTCGGCCCGAATCGCAATCATTGCTTCGCAGAACCGATCCAGTTCCGGCTTCGATTCACTCTCCGTTGGCTCAATCATCAACGTGCCAGGGACAGGCCAAGATACCGTCGGTGCATGGAACCCATAATCCATCAGCCGTTTTGCGATGTCTTCTACTTCAATTCCGGCTGTCTTTTTGAGATGCCGTAAATCTAAGATGCATTCGTGGGCAACTCTACCGGATGCGCCCTTAAACAATACGGGATAGTAAGGCTCTAGACGCTGAGCAATGTAGTTGGCATTGAGAATTGCAATTTGGGTGGCTTGGGTTAGCCCACCCGTGCCCATCATGGCAATGTACATCCAGGAGATGGGCAAGATGCTGGCACTGCCCCAGGGAGCTGCGGAGACTGGGCCTAAACTTTGGGCACCGCCGACTTCCACCAGGGGATGGTTGGGTAAGAAGTCTTGTAGATGCGCTTGAACCCCAATCGGCCCCATCCCAGGCCCACCGCCGCCATGAGGGATGCAGAAGGTTTTGTGCAGGTTGAGATGGCAGACATCGGCCCCAAAATCTGCAGGTCGGCACAGACCCACTTGGGCGTTCATATTTGCCCCATCCATGTAAACCTGACCGCCGTGGGTGTGGATGATGTCGCAGATTTCGCGAATGCCAGTCTCAAAGACACCGTGGGTGGAAGGATAGGTCACCATCAGTGCTGCCAGGGTGTCCCGATGGGCTTCGGCTTTAGCACGTAGGTCCGCGATGTCGATATTGCCGTCTGAGTCGCACCCGACCACAACCACTTTCATCCCCGCCATGACTGCACTGGCAGGGTTAGTGCCGTGGGCAGAATCGGGAATTAAGCACACGGTGCGGTGGTCATCGCCACGGCTCAGGTGGTAGCCGCGAATGGCCAGTAGCCCTGCGTATTCGCCTTGAGATCCTGCATTGGGTTGCAGCGAGATTTTGGCGAATCCTGTGATCTCTGCCAGCATGGCTTCTAAGTCTTGGAACAAGGTGCGGTAGCCTTGGGTTTGTGCAACGGGGGCAAAGGGGTGAATTTGTCCAAATTCAGGCCAGGTTACGGGGATCATTTCTGCAGTTGCGTTGAGCTTCATGGTGCAGGAACCCAGGGGAATCATGGAGTGGGTGAGGGAAAGATCTTTGGCCTGCAAGCGATGAATGTAACGCAGCAGCTCTGTTTCTGAGCGGTATTTGTGAAAGGTGGGATGTTCTAGGTATGTGCTTTGGCGGGCGAAGGGTGCGTCATACCCTGTTTCGATTTCGGGGTTGAGGGTGTTTAAGCCAAAGTCGAGAGGTGTTCCGGCAAAGAGTTCAAGGATATCTAAGACATCTTGTTCGCCGACGGTTTCATCTAAGGAAATGCCAACGGTTTGCCCATCTACAGGCCGCAAGTTGATGCGAGCACTTTGCGATCGCGCTTCGAGGTCTGCCCAAGACAACGAACCAAGGTCTACTTGCAGCGTGTCAAAGAAAAGCGGCGTTTTCACCGTAAAGCCGAGTCGCTTTAAGCCTGCGGCCAACTGTGCAGTGTGTTGATGCACTCGAAGGGCAATGGCTTTGAGGCCTGCAGGGCCATGATAGACCGCATACATGCTTGCCATCACCGCCAACAACACCTGGGCTGTGCAAATGTTGCTGGTCGCTTTGTCGCGACGAATATGCTGTTCGCGGGTTTGCAGGGCCAAGCGGAGTGCTGGTTTGCCATGTACATCATGGGAAAGCCCCACGATGCGACCCGGCATTTGGCGTTTGAAAGCTTCTTTGGTTGCAAAATATGCCGCATGGGGGCCGCCATACCCAAAGGGCACGCCAAAGCGTTGGGTGTTGCCCACGGCAATATCTGCGCCCCACTCGCCTGGGGGAGTCAGCAGCGTTAAGCTCAGTAGGTCAGCCGCCACAACGGTTAATGCACCTGCGGCGTGGGCCTGGGCCACAAAGGCACCGTAGTCGTGAATGGAGCCATCCGTGGCAGGGTATTGCAGGAGCACGCCAAAAATAGACTGGCTGCCTAGGTCAACCGTGCGATGATCGCCCACCACTACTTCAATGTTGAGGGGGACTGCCCGTGTTTGGACTACGGCAATGGTTTGGGGGTGGCAAGTCTCGGAGACAAAAAAGGTTTGCGCGCATTTTTGCTTGCGCAGGTTAAAACACAAGGT
>DATNQK010000408.1:0-2661 GCA_036704065.1 Stenomitos sp. | reverse complement strand
AAGCGACAGAATTATTGTGTCAATGTGCAATGCTAAACCGAATGATTCAATTGGGGAAGCCTGTTAGTGTTCCGGTCGGTGCTTAACTTCATCAGGACAGAGGGATTCTTTGGCTCAACTCCTACTTATGCAACAACGCCGATTTACAGACCAAAAATAGACCAAGGATGTTGAATTCAGCTCCAGGCCAGAAAATAAACGATGTTTTATGAAACGCTGTACTCGTCGTGACTCTCAGACCAATGGGAGCCTTGGTAGGCCATAACTTACAACACTGAACCATTGGTAAAGGGCATTGGAGTCGTCGGTCACAGTCACGACACCTACTCAGTCAATCGGGGTTGTTGTTCGCTCCCTTTGGCCAAGGGCAATCTGTAGAGATAAATCGCGATTCCAGACCCCAGCCCTTAAAATAAACTTTGTATAACCCGTGGGAAGATATCGGTTATCGCGCTTACAAGCAGATCTTCAATTGAATCAAACCTTGAAATGAGGGGGATGTCAGACAATGACGCTCGAAGAAGTCATGGCACTGTTGGATAAAATTTTGCCTAAACCCCTCAACGACCTTCATTCCTTTGTGTTTCGTCAGGCGTGGGAAGGGAAAAGCTATGCCGAAATGGCGGATACTTCTGCCTACGATGAAACGTACATCAAGTCTGTAGGTTCGAGTATTTGGAAAAGCCTCTCTAAGGCCATGAATCAAAATGTGACGAAGAGCAATGTTCGCTCTTGTTTGGAAGCTTATGCGCGTCGTCACGCATCTCTAGAGCCTTCATTGCCGCAGGCCGCTGCATCGGTTGTGGCTCCCTTGGCCAGTAGCGATACCCTATCCGAACCAATCGTCGCTTCTCCTCTATCTCGAACCAGTGGGGTGGCAACCCTTGAATCTGAGCTAGAGATGCCTTACTGCGATTGGGGCGAAATGATGGATGTATCGGCATTTTTTGGCCGCACGCAGGAACTCAACATTTTACGCCGCTGGGTCTTAGCAGATCGTTGTCGCTTGATTTCTGTGCTCGGCATGGGAGGAATGGGTAAATCAGCAACAACCGTTAAGCTTGCAGAGCAAATGATGGGCATCCCTACGCTCTCTACATCTACACCGGAGGATGAAAATCTCCCTCCCAGTGATTTTCAGTATGCAATTTGGCGATCGCTACGCAATGCACCCCCATTGGATGCTTTACTCGGCGACTTGTTGCACGTTCTCTCCCATCAGCAAGAAGTAGAAGCGAATCTCCCGCGTGGCAGTGCAGATCGTATCAGTCGGTTATTGCATTACTTAAGGCAGTCTCGCTGTTTAATCTTGCTGGACAATGCCGAAACTATCTTGCGCGGCGGCGAACTGTCGGGTATCTATCGCGAAGGATATGAAGACTACGGTGACTTATTTCGTTGTTTAGGAGAAACCCGCCACCAGAGCTGCATTCTGGTGACAAGCCGCGAAAAACTGCGCGAAATTACCGTGCTAGAGGGAGAGTCTTTGCCTGTGCGATCGCTCGCCTTAACGGGACTGAGCAACGACGAAGGCCAAGCGATTCTGCAACAGCGAGGTGCATTTGTTATTTCTGCACAAGAATGGCAGCAATTAGTACAACACTACGCTGGCAACCCATTGGCCCTCAAAATGGTTGCTGCGGCAATTGAAGATTTATTTGGCGGTAGCGTATCCGACTTTTTAACCTACTTAAACACGCAACCCAATAGCCTCATTTTTGCCGATATTCGCGATCTGCTCGAACGCCAGTTTGCAAGGCTTTCTGACTTTGAGCAAGAAGTGATGTACTGGCTGGCGATTAATCGCGAATTTGTTTCTTTATCGGAATTGCAAGAGGATTTAGTGAGCCCGGAATCGCAACGACAACTGCTCGAAACCTTACGCTCTCTAGGTCGACGCAGCCTGATTGAGTTCGCTGCCCCCACAGGACTTCCCAATCAAGCAGCAAGTTTTTCACAGCAGCCTGTGGTGATGGAATTTATCACAGATAAACTGATTGCTCAGGTGATTTTAGAAATCACAACCCTACAGATTGAAGGGCTAATGCGACACGCCCTTGTCAAAGCCACCGCCAAGGACTACATTCGCCACAGCCAAATCCGTGTTTTGGTTGAGCCGATCCTAACGCGCTTGCGCGCCCAGTACCCCCATACTCTACAAGCCTTGCTGGATAAGCTTTTAGACACTTTGCGTTCGCAGGCTTCTGCATGTCCTGGGTATGGGGCAGGCAATGTCATTCATCTGCTGCGCCAATTGGGTGCCGATTTAACGGGCTATGATTTTTCGGGCTTAGCGGTATGGCAAGCCAATTTACAGAACCTGATGCTGCATCGGGTCAATTTCCACAACGCGGATATCAAGAAATCTAGTTTTTCAGAAACCTTGGGCGGGGTGTTTAGAATCGCATTCAGCAGCGATGGGTGTTGGCTCGCCCTGGGAGATTCCAATGGGGAAATTTCGGTACGTCGCGTCCAAGATGGTGCACTTTCCCTGAGTTGGCGCGGCCACGAAGGGGTGATGTGCGGCATGGCCTTTAGCCCCAATGGTCAGCTTTTGGCCACGGCTTCGCGCCATATTGTTAAACTCTGGCAAGTTTGCGATCAACTTGCAGCTTCCCCTGCGGCAACAGACTCAACCGAGGGGCGATCGCCTCAGCGAGC
>DATNQK010000407.1:0-40174 GCA_036704065.1 Stenomitos sp. | reverse complement strand
TTCTAATGCAGACGGTGGTGGTGTTAACTCAACAGCCATCGGCCACAGCAACGGTGTTGCGGGAGATTACTCGTCGTCTGTTGGCTACCTGAATTCCATTGACGGAACCGAGGCCGGTGCATTTGGTACCGAAAATACTGTAAAAACCTTAAGAAGCTACGGCATTGGGTATAGCAATTTCTTGGAGGCCGGAGATAGGCAGTATGCGTTTGGTTTTGATAACACCATTAACGCTCAAGATGCAATGGTGATTGGATCCGGCATCACTAATGGATCGGCAAACTCTCTTCAATTCGGTGTATCAGACATCGCAAAAGTACACATCAAACTTGATGATTTGACTAGTTCGGGGGTTCAGATGGGTCTTAATACCATTACACCAAACGACACATCTGCATTGCACGTGATTGGTCTTGCTGATTCTGGCGCAGGTCAACCCTCATCTGCTATTTACACACAAAACAACGGTTCAATTAGTTCTGGCCTCTCTGCTCGAATCAGTGTTGATGATACGTTATCTGGTGTGTATAACGGCACATATGCAAGTTTCCTCTCTGATACAGGTGGTGCGGGTTTCGATTTCTGGGGTAATGGTGCTTCATATTTGGGCACCAGTGTGGAGGTTGGAACTGTATTCTCTGGAACCATTAGCAATAGCAACGTCATCAGAACTGGTGTGGGTAGTCTTGGCTCACCATCATATAGCTTTGGTGTTGATACCAATACTGGTTTCTACCAGGCTGGAGTTGCTGATACGATTTCAGTTCAAACAGGTGGAGTGCGCCGAATGATTATTGATCAAAACGGCAATGTTGGTATCGGTACGACAACTCCACCATCGAAACTTACTGTTCAAGGAACGGCGGGGCTTTCAACAACTGATGTGCTTACTATTGCCAGTTCAACTAATGCAACCGTCTTTGCCGTAAACGGCGCAGGTAATATTGAAACTGGTGGAGGTACTCCGACGCTGAGTGCTAACTGTGGTACGTCCGCAACTCTAACCACAGGTAGTTCTGATACTGCTGGATCAGTCACGCTCACGAGTTCTGGGGCAGTAAATTCATGTACCATCACTTTCTCAAAAGCTCGACTCGCATCACCAGTATCTGCAATTTGTAACGTCGGCGCACAGCTTTGTTACCCTTCGACTCGTTCAACAACGGCGGTTACGTTTGCCTTTGGTGACGAATCTGGCGGACAGGTCATGGATTACATATTAATAGGTCAATAAAAATATATGGACCAAGCAACACAATTAAACAACACAGCGAAGCAGATTAAATTACTTGCAAAGAAACTAGAGATAAAAAATTCGGAACTTATCAAGCTTGCAACCGAAGTTGAACGATACACAAAACCTGTGGGTATCTTTGCCTCCCCTCCGTCTGATTCAGACGTGGCCGCACGACGTCCTCAGTTTCAAACTCGATTTGATCAAATCAGAACTGATATTGAAAAAATTACAGACAACCCGCTTTTAGCAACAGACGCGTTTTCAGAACCAAAGTAATTAAACAAGTGTGATGAATGATTTAGAATCAAAACAATTATTACTCGACATTAAGAAAGCATTTGAGGGTCACACTGATAATGTTGTTGAAACGATCCACAAGACTGTCAATGGCAAGATAGACAAACTCACAAAGTTGATAGAGGTTAATCAAACAGAAACTCTCCAATGGCGAGCAGACGAAATAGAGAAAAGAGAACAATTGGAAGCCAAGTTAAACGAATACATGGTAACAACGAAGCCGATGATTGATTTCTTCCACGACATGACAAGTAGCAAGCGTATTCTTTTGTGGCTTATGGGAGGATTAGCTTCTGTTGGTGGATTTTATCTCCTTATTAGAGAAATATTTGTTAAATAAAATGGAAGAAAACAATTACGGTCTTGTCATAGCTCCTAAAGATCCCACTGCTTTTGTATTGGGTGCTGCTAATGAACTGCCAAAGATTGTGCTCCAAGCCGATGGTCAATGGGATGCATTCCTTCCTGAATATGAACCACAAGCTGAAAAGTTTGAAACGTGCGGCTGTACGGTTTGGGGCTCACAGAACGCACTAGAAATATTAATCAAACGCATCACTGGTATTGAGCCCAACTATTCTGAGCGTTACAACTACATCCTTGCAGAGATTACCTGCCCCGGTGCTGATCCTCATTATGTGTGTGAAAGCATTAGAGAGTACAAAGTCATAAATCAAAGTAAATTGCCGATGATGGCGACGCTTCAGGATTTCCTCATGCCAAAGCCAATGGACCCGAGTCTCATCGCTGAAGCAGGACAGTGGCCGTATAAGTTAAGTCATGAGTGGGTTATTCAAGGACAAGATCCTGAATGGAAAGAGAAAATGATTGAGGCATTACAGTATTCCCCTCTTGCAGTGGCCGTATACGCATGGAAGAAACAGGGTGACTTATATGTTCGCCCAGCAGGGGGCAGAGATGGTCATTGGTGTGTTATTTACGGATACGAGTATGGTAAGTACTGGAAGTGTTTTGATTCATATGATCACACTCCTAAGAAACTTGCCTGGGACTTCGGGTTCCAATACGTAAAGCGATTCCATCTTGATGAAAAGAAAAACCTGCCACCTGAACCCAACTGGCTTATTGACCTCATTATTCGATTGTTAAAACTATTAAAATGGCGTTAATTACGAAGATTGGAATACACCACAGTGGTCCTATCGGGGCAAACCCACTGTCTAAGTCGGGGCACTTAACCCTTGAACAGATAAATTCATCCCATAAGGCGAGAGACTTTAATCTCTCTCAAATGGGCTACTACGTTGGGTATAACTTCATCGTGTTTCCCGACGGCCGGTTTACACAGACTCGCTTAATCGGCGAGGAGACATGCGCCGCTCGGGGGGCGAATTTCGACACCGTACATGTGTGTTTACTTGGGAACTTTACGAAGGGGTCAGGCGAGGAACCAACAGAGGCCCAAAAAAAGACACTTAAGTTTATTATCGAGAAACTTGAGAGTGGGTTCTTTAGTGATAAATTCAAAGTAGCTCGGGACACAAGCTGGGGCTTTTCTCGTGAGCGAGTATACCCGCATCGAGTACTCCAACCGAACCACACTTCATGCTACGGAGGTATATTAAGTGACACCTGGGCTCAGGAACTCATGGGAGTACCAATCATTACAAACGACATCGAGGAGTTGGGGAAAATTATCATTGCCCTCAAAAAGATCGTGGTACAATTACTACAGCGGAAACTTCTCGGTGTGCGTATCCTGGATTGCGGAGAGTGTGATGTTCGGGGTTAGTTCGTAGCGTTAAGGAGAGAGCATCCCTACCTTGGCTTCGGCTGGTGGTATCGGACAGTCTATAAAGGGCTGAGAGACAAAATACTTTTCATAAAAAGCGTCTCGCTAGTTCCAATATTTCTCTCCTTATCGGTGCGAATTATAAGTAACGAATTACACACATGTCAAAAGAAGTTATTGCATCAATCGCAACACTACTCGCAGTCGTGCTTCCAATGTTCGGTATTGAGACTGATTCTGTTCAGGTTACTGGTCTCGTACAATCCGCTATTATCGTCGTTTCAACTATCTATTTGTGGGCGAAGAGTTTGAAATCTAAAGAAGCAATCTTGGGCCGAAAGGTAAACATGCTTGGTGGTATAAAATACTAATCCGAAGCCTACCTGACAGCAACCCAACTCTACGGTGTCGCCGTATGAGGGTGGTGAGAATCGACCGTCTTCCTTTAGTTTCAAACTATACTCAATCTAATTGCAGTTCTACTTGCAGTAGCGGGAAGTTCAACAGTAGCCCCACAAGTAGCACATAGTGAAACACTTGAGCCGGATAAAACGGCTCTAGTTGCTACCTACGTTCCTACAGTACCAAGTGAATTGGTCGCAGAAGCTCCTAAAATCGACAATACACTCGATTGCAATTGTTTCTTGTACGTCAGGAGTAAAATCCTCGACCTACCCAACACGAAGCATTTAAAGCCCAATAGCGAGATTGCAGTGGGGAGTGTAGCGATATTCAAATATCCGAGTGGCTTAATGCACTATGCGTATGTAGAGAGCTTTGGTACGGAGGTGTTTACGGTTGATGAGAGTAACTATGTTCCTTGTATGCGTGCCAAGCGTCTAGTAAAATTAGATGATAAGGCACTGTTGGGATTCTACAAATAACTTGCCACATGGTGTCTTCCTAACTTAGTAGCGTGTGGCAGGGCGAAACTCACAGGTGGTCGAATACTTGTGAGTTTTTGTTTATAGAAAGTGTTTTCGGGTGTATAATTAATACCCGGGGACGTACAAACTCTTACTTGGAGAATTCGCATGTCGAAGACACTCACAGATGCGGTGAAGGCGACTGGAATGACGGAACGCCAGCTTTTCCACGAAGCGTATTTTGACTTCGCAGGAGAGCGTAGCCCTGAAGCCATGAACACGGCTAACAGGTATCACGACGAGTACGCGAGTACCAATCGTCTGCCGGGCTGGGCTGGGGTGTACTGCCAGAAGCGAATCAATCAGTCTCGTGAGCCGAGAACCAAGGCAACGAAGATGGTTCGTGAACTGGTCCATTCTGGGGCGGGTGACAACGACCAAGACGACGGGGCCTGAGTGAGAGGTGCAAGGTTTAACCCTCTTTCGAACCGCTGCGTGCACCACGATTGTGTGCGTGGCGGTTTATTTGTATAATGTATATGCGTTCACCAGGCCCGCTTTCAAGGGAGGGCTCCGGACGCAGGTGAAGGTTGGTTTGTGGGTGGGGGGGGGCTCATAACTCCCTGAGATGAGAGCTTTGCAACCTCATCCCCTCGTTGCAACGAGGCCCGCAGCCATAAACCAATCTTTCAGAGACTTATAGGGTTACGCACAGTGATTATGACAGCTACTACTGTCGGGATTAACTTCCCAATCATTGTGCAGAGCCCTTTAGTGGCTCCCAGACGTGTTGTTGGTTTGTTTTCTTGAATTCAACTTCAAGCAAATTCGCTGGCCCGCAACATGTCTGAGAGTCTCGAAGGAGGCTCGATTTTCTGAAAACAGGAAACAATCGCAAATTACCGCCCTAGGCGGTTTTTTGTTTTAAGAAGTGCTGGGTGGGGGAAGTAAGGATTCGAACCTTACCTAATCCTATCTACCCAGCTGACGGATAGGATACGACTGTTCGGGCGATACCACTTCGCTATTCCCCCACTCAACACTCCTTCATATCATTCCCGCTCGTGCGGGGGATTAAAGTTTAATTTCTACTGTTACAATCGTGTCGTTTTTACTACCACCATGCGGAACTAATAAAATTCTTTCCATTCTAAACCCCCGATTTTTCCCTAAGCCCATTGATGACCAGCCGAAGCAAATGACTTTCCCACCTGGTTTTAATATCCTGGCAATTTCATCCTTGCATTGTTTCCAATACTTCATTGAGGCATATTTCTTGCTTCCGTATTTTCTCGCTTGAGTGATTGAATATGGTGGGTCATAAAGCACAGTGTCATATATTCCGGTGGCCTGATTCCCAAGAAATTCAAGAGCGTCTAGGTGATGCATGGCCACTTCTTCCGTTAGGTCATTGGTTTCAGAGGCAGGACTATTTTTACCGGCAAATGGGTCGCAACTGTAACCAACCATTTCTTTTACCAGCAATTCTTTAATCGGTTTTATAGTGAACGTCCACTTATTTGGCATTGCCCATATTCTTTCAATTTTCATATCCATTACGAGTTAGGTGAGTTCTTGTAATTCTTCACTTAGATATATTTCCTTTAGACTACCAATGAATTTCCTCACGGCGAAATGTAGCTCTAAACTAATCAATCCAGCATTGGTTGTCTGTAAAATAGAGTTCTGTATATAAATTTGAAGCTTAACTCTATCCTTTATCTCTATTTTCTTGGGTAATTTCACCCTCTTACGAGATTTAGATTTCATGGTCGTGTTTTAAATTACATTCTGCTTCAGTATCATACTCAATCCTTTTACCGCACGTCTCACATACAAATACTGTTGGTATTTTCATATATTATTTATTCTTCTGATAAAGGTTTATAGTAAATATCTATTATCTCTCCAGCGTCTTTGGGAATTTCTGTCGCAACGTATAGCTTACCCTTACTTTTAAAGATAGAGTTTATTCCCAGTGGCTTGTACTCCTTAACCGCCCTCTCTATCTCGGATTTGATGAAGGATTTGATGTCGTTAGCAACGTCTACACTCCTTATGGATACACTTCCGCCATCTTGAGTAGCCCTTAATGCTCCAACAAAGTTGAATTTATCATCAAACCTCGTCTCCCAGTCCAACTCTTGGGTGGGGGTGGCAACCTCATCAAATGTCTTTCGGAGACTTGAGTTTGGGCCTTCAAATATTTCGCTTGGTTTTTTCATATATTTTGGTTGGGGTTAATTACATCATCATTTCGCAAATCCAAGTCGGGTTCCATTCTTTTGCCCCCTTATCCTTTGAATGGAAAAGGTAATCATGTAGGCGATTTGTGAAAGGATTATAAGCAATCACGTGGTCAACGCCTTGAAACGTAAATTTACGCACAATCCTACAATCTGGTGGTATGTTTTTTCTAATTCTTTCTTTCATTCGTGTTTATGTAATATGCTAATACCGCTTGAAATGAAGAAACCTGCGAGAGAAAACGCTAACACTAAAATCCACAAAGCCGCACCTTTTTCCGCATCAGGAATCCAGTAGTGTCCAGCAAGAAACGAAAACGCCATTGCTCCAAATAAAATTTGTAGGTTCATGTTTATTTAACTAGTAACTCCTTTAAGAATAAAATACATTCTTCGCTTTGTTCATCGAGAGAGTCTTTGCGGAGGTTCCAAAGTTTATCAGTGTTTCCAACCTCATCACCCTCACATAATGACAACAGAGCATTGTGGTAGACGTCATCGTTTTTTATGTTCTCTATCGCCACCAACACATCAGCGAGGCGGATTGGGCGACCGAGGATGTCCCAATTTGGGTTAAATGGACTTCTTTCAAAAATAGGATCGGGGAGTTTATAGTATGCAAGATCGTAACAATCACTTTCTCCTATAAGTTTTTGAACTGCCAAAATTATAGCTGTTCCTTTCAGGAAATGTCTCACTTCACACCCAAACTTCAGCTCCATAATCTCTGGATTCGCTTCCACTACTTTTGCACGTACAAGGGAGAGGTTGGTCATATTTTATTTAATTAACTCTTCACAAAACTTACCGTAGGCGATAGGCAACTCAATCTTTTTAGCGTGTTCCAATTCCTCGGGTGTGATTTCTCTACCACACGTATGTTTTTCTACTTTACTTGAGCAAAATGTTTTATCTTTGTAGCAGATCATATTTTATTTCTTAAGTGTTTGTAAGAGGTCGAGAGCTCGATCAAGACGGTCGTTTGCTTCACACCTACACCGACATTTCATTCCGTAGATTTTCTTCTCCACCTCCTCAACTCTTTCTGTGAATTTGGTGAGAATATTATCGGCTACCGCTTCAAGGCTCTGTCTACGTTCCTCTCCAGTAATACCCTCGTCATGATGAACGATATTTACTTCTCTTATTATTTCCTCTCTCAACGTGATTGGTGGGGTCATTTTAATAACTCTGGATTCTCATAAATGTTGCCAAGCACAACGTAATAATTTGGCTTCGCGTTAAAATCTTCATGGTGGCAATCGTATTGGATTTCGTATCGTGCGTTTTGATACCGAACCTCTCCTACATAATTTTTGTCTGAGCGTCTTACAACATCCCCCTCATATATCTCCTTACCGTTTTTGTCGAGGAGGCCAGTGAATTGCATGAGGACGTATTCATCTTTCTGATTCATCATGCAACTTGCCCAAAACTTTGGGTCATTATCGACCCACATTCTCCCTGCGAAACCAAGGCCGTTACTCCCGTCTGAATTATTCTCAAGAACTGGTTTCTCCCAAGCCCTGAATTTAATTATTCTGTTCATATCTTTTTATTAGAGTTTGTTGGGGTTAGACTCCTTAACCTTATTGCCGTCCTGGTCAAACAACTCCACAACCGCTTGAGGACGATAAACCTTTAAATCATCACCACCACAAATTTCACTAATCCATTTTTCTATTTCACTTGAAAGCTCGTTGGGATATTCTGCTGAAAATATTTTCTTCATCTCCTTTATAAGCTAGTTAATAAGACCCCGACCTAATGCTCCTCTTACTCTAGTCATTTGTTTTTTCGTTGTTTATTTTGATTGTTTTCATTAGTTTTTATTTATCTTAATAACATTCTCTTTGCTCTCTGAGCGCACTTTGAGCTTCCTTGCTTTGACCAACTTCAGTGCGTACTTCCTCCGGTCCTCCTTACTTGTTTTAAACCACCGAAAGAGGGCTCTATCCCGCATGATTGCACTCCGCTCTGCTGGGGGGACATTGGCCCACCGTTTTTTGTTTCCTTCTATGCTCATAGTTATCGGTTATTACGTGGAACCATCTTTATCTCGAGTAATGCCCCAGGAACCTCTGTTTTGGCCTTTAGTGCATCGTGTACTGCTTTCTCGTCGATTACCCAGTACTTGTCAGGAATGAGCTTAGGATCGACAATTTTGAGCACCTTCGTTTCGATAAACGTCACCTTGCCAGTCTCTGTTTCGACCACTGCATCTGCTCGCTCAATTTCCTCTGACTTTCTTACGGCTGTCTCAAACTTCAGCTTGCCCTTCCCTTCACCAACGCGAGCTGCAATCTTTGCTTCTTCCTTGCGCTGTCTCAATACCTCAGCCGTTTGGTACTCTGACATGGCATTTCTAATTAAGGTGACTGCCACTTCGAGCTTGCTTTCAAGTGGCTTAAATAATGCGCGGGCATTTTTGAGAGCTTCATTTAGGGGCTTTGTTACTGTCTCGCGCTTCTCTACCACCTCGTCTTTGTACGTATTTAAAATTGATAATGTTTCTGTTGCCTTCTTCATGTCATCCAGTGTTTTGATCGAAAGTTTTTCGACTTGCGATAACACAGGATGTACTTTTTTTTCTAAAACGCTGATTTGTTTTGTGTCCATATGTACAATCTAACATACGTCAACAACAGGGCAAGTTAGTTATGCACATGCGCGATTGTCTTGTTTCTTTTCGTATTGTACCGAGCGTAATAGCAACACCCGCATCTGCCCTTATTTATATGTATTCGGTTACATTTCTTACCCTGTATATGATCTGAAAAAGGGTGCCCGCAGTTAATACAGTTGCGCTTAATCATAACGGCACCGAGATTGTTGAAATTTCTTTAGCGCGAGAGGAGGTAAGAGAACGGCGTTTACTACGGGATTTCTCTAAAAGAAATGTCTCTACTGAAATAATATGAAAAGCGTCGGGGAACTTAATTACTACCCATGTAGGTTGGTCGCATAAAGCAATGTAATCAGAGGTTCCTGGTGTGCCAACCGTTACCCGTATCAAAATACCGTCGCTACTTTTTGCCATAGTCCCAAACGATATCTGTTCAGTATCTAAACAATTAAACGGAATGCTCTTTGCTCCTTTAGAATCCTTTAACTCAAGTGTACCCTTCAAACGTGGTCTTTTCTTGTGCCACCACGGACGGAAAATGTCAGTTCCGAAGTCTGCCTCTTGTTTCTCTTTTATTTTTGGGAGGTTAGGTAATTTCATTATTTTTTTATCCATTCACTTGGTACAAAGTCCTTGCCTAATTGGATTGTTTTATAAACTTGCTTATCTCGTCGTCCGCCATGTAGAAAAACATATTTTACAGGATGTAAGTTGTGAATTCGACGTACTCGGAATTTCATCTGAACAAAATCGCGAACTTTGTAGGACATTGACGCAAATACAACACACGAAAATGTGTCAGCATCGAATCCAGCGCCGAGGGATGCCTGAACCACAAGAAAACAGTCGTCTACTTCGTTAGCCCTCTTTAACAGGGCTTCCTGATCCTTAACCCCACCGTGGACCATAAAAGTTTCGCGGTCTTTCGATAACTCTTTTGCGAGGCTTTCCACCTGCTCAACAAAGTGGGCAACAACAAGTACCTTGCGGAACCCTCGACCAATTGCCAAAATATCCCCTAACTTATTTTGTTGCTCATGTCGGTGTTCTGCAGAAACGAGCTTTGTCGGTTCTACTCCGATGGGGTTAAATGGTGAAGTCTTTATCATTATGACTTCCTCGGTAAATGGCGGTAGGTAGCCGACACAATCACGAAGTAATACGATGTCAGCGTATTTCTCAAGTATTGGACGTATCTTATGTCGCCAATCATCTTTGACTAACCAAGCAGGTCGGGGCAGGTAGGGCCGACGTTCTAGGGAATAAAAAAACTCGCGCCACTTTTTCCAGTCGCGATATTGTCCGATATAACATAACAACGTGTGTAAATTCCACGGTGATGAGCGTATTGGTGTAGCACTCGCGAGAAGAATGGGCATATCAGGGTATGCCTGAACGTACTTATACAAACATTCTGCACGCTTTGATCGGCCTTTTATAAACAAGGGACTGGCAAACTCATCGGCTTCGTCAACTACCATTGCCGACCATGGTTTAATAGGAAGTTTCTTGAATCCGTCAGTAGTGACAACCGTTGCTTTCGTACCCCACTTAGTGAGTTCCGCTTGCCATTTTTTTACGACACGCTTGGGTGCTACAACAAGGGCGTCCGCATCTCTGCCAGCCCTAAGCCAGATGGCACCACCAATTGTTTTCCCAGTACCGCCCTCCCACGCGAGGAGTGCCTTATCAGGATTTTTATCAAGAAACCTTTGTTGGTGGGGATACAAATTCATAACCCTCCAAAAATTAAGTCCATACGTCGTTTGCGTTTTACTTTAGTTGCGAACTTCCACTGCTTTGTCCTTGTGTTCCATGCCGTACGACACAAGTCACACCGACATTTGTGATGGCGGTACATACCAAGGGAGCCGTGTTGGGCTGGTGTTTGCATTATTTCTTTTTTAACCAACAATACACAAGACCGAGTCTGTAGAAAAATCTTTGTAAGATGCTCCAATGAGCCTTTCTAAATTTGGCGTGTATTGCGCGATACCTCTTAAAATCACCTGTATATGCTGCATCGCCTAATTGATATGCAATCCCAATTAATTCAATATCTTTATTCATTGTTTCTTATTAAGTTCAAGCCATAAATTTGCTACAGCGATAAGAGGGGTTGGACAGAATTCAGTCCTTATTCCTTTTATACCCCTATCCATTCCGATCCAACCCTTTGCATACCAACCACCGTTAGCGTAAAGATTCAGTCTATTAAAATTCTCTCCGCAAGCCAAAATGAGTTCTTCGAGGGTTGGGTTTCTTACGAGTACAGAGTCGACCCAGCCTTGAGAACCATAAATTACATACGGTTCAGAATCTAATGATTTAAAACCAGGTTCCTGCACCTTAGTACACCAGTAAAAACAGGTATGGAAATTATTAGTATCCCTTTGTGGAAACCCCGCATCTTTTAACTTTTTAGCTAGTTCGTAGGGAAGATTAGACATGTTATTTCAACTTAACCTTTTGCCCCATAAGATCAATTTCTAAAACACTTTTGTTGCAAGTTTCGCAGAATACCTGAAACCCTTTCTTTGTCTGACCAAATGCATGTTGGCCTGACATACAACCTTTACAGTGAGCGTACATTTCAATTTTTGATTTATCTTTTTTCATTTAATTATATTTAACCTCCATAATCAGTCCCATCGTTTGATGGATGAGGCTGACTAGCAGATTAGAAGTTATCGAAGTCGTCGTCATTCATAGACGGTGTCTTTGCTACTTCCTCTAGCTTGAAATGCTCTGTAATCTTCTCTACCAAGAATTCGCGGACCTCACCAAAGTAAAGTTTCCACTGATCCTTTGAAAGGGGTTTCTTGCCTTTCTTTGGCTCTGGGAACCCATGTAGGGTGGCCTTTGTTTCTTCGTCATAAAAGTAGTTGCCCACCTTATTAGGCTTTTCAGCACCATCGGCTTTTTGCCAAATGGTGATACCCTTCTTTTTCTTTTTGTTATCGTCCTCAAATGAATAGGGGACAATCTTTACGGTTCGCGTAATGTCGATAGACAAGAGTTTCTTCATCATGTCTTCGCCGTACGATGAGCTGGTTGAGAGAGATAGAACCACCGGCTTTTCTTTACCGTCGTCCACTGTGAGCTGTAATTGGCGGCCATAGTCACCTTCGTAGAAATTTACCTTCGTAATCTTCCCAACGAGTTGTGTGTAAATCTTCTCAGTCTTTGAGCCTTTCTCTCCAGTACTTGTTTCGTATTCACGAACAACTGCGCCCTCTGTACCTTCAGGGACGGTAACGTGGATCTTTCCGTCTGCTAGTACGCTTGCGAAAATCTGATCATTTTTTACTTCTTTGAGTGCCATATAATTGTTATTGTTTAACTTCGTAATAATGCACCTTCAACGTGTCGACCTACCGCGCTGATTGCCTCACTCAGTTGGGTCAAGTGAGGGGGTCAATGCGTTAGAGGGTATTTCTGTATTGTGCGTCTTCTTCAAGCTGACGTTCGTCAGGTTCCCATTCACTCATGATTTTCATACACGCGCACACAGCTTCTGTGGGTGTAGTACCCGTACCAACAAAGCCACCACCGTTTTCTCGGTCACGCTCTGTTGCAAAGTATATCCCTGCGACGTTTTGGATGGTCATTAGTTCAAAATAAAGTAATAATGATAGAGGCACGCGATAGCAACGAGCACTATCAAGGTGAATGCCACTTTGTAAACAAGAACACTTCGGCGCTCTGCTTGTAGTTCTTTATATACGCTACTATGTTGTGTTTCCCAGTTCATATGTGTATTAATTAGCTTCTATATTCTTACTCTAACATACGTCAATCAGAGGCGGAAGAGAGAGGTGGGGATAGCTTTTTTATGATTGCCTCAATCACATTCACCGTTACCGCATTTCCCAAACACTTGTACCGTTGAGTATCTGAAACTCCGAGAGTCCAGTCATCGGGGAAGCCTTGTAATCGTTCACATTCTTTTGGAGTGAGTCGGCGGATTTTCATTTCTTCAACTAAAATGTTGACCTTATTCTCTGTTCTCGTTGCAGGCAAACAACCCATTAAACTATCAGGAAAGTACACTCTATCCTGTTGAGAAGCATATCCTTTGCCACTTACATCTCCCTGAATCCTTCGAGTAATTTTTGAGTTTGATTCGGTGATAGGAAATACTTCTGGTCTACGTGTTCCTCTAAGATGTCCGACAATGAACACTCTTTCCCTATTCTGGGGTACTCCGAAATTCTTGCTGTTAAGCACTTGCCACTCGAGGTCATACCCCAACTCATCAAGCGTGGCGATGATTGTGGTGAAAGTTCTCCCTTCGTCGTGAGAGAGTAGCCCTTTGACGTTCTCAAGTAATACAAGACGGGGGTGTTTAGCCTTAAGGATTCGGGCGATGTCAAAAAAGAGAGTTCCTCTAGTATCTCGGAAGCCTCCTCGTTTTCCTGCGATTGAGAAGGATTGGCACGGAAAGCCTCCACATAGGAAATCAAAGTCGGGTAATTCTTCTGCTTTGATTTTGGTGATGTCTCCATAATTTTTGTGTTCGGGGAAATGCTTTTGATAAATTTGCGTTGCGTACTTGTCGATTTCGGAGAAACCAACACAAGTGGGCTTTGATATGTCCCGCTCGTTCCAGGACACAACGTTGGGCTTATGGATAATGGACTGTAAATTATTCCTCGATGTCCCCATTCCTTTTTGTGTCCCACTATGATTATTTTCATGTGCTTGTTGTATACCTAGTTCAAAACCTCCTATGCCACTGAATAAAGATAAGTATTTCATTGATGATTCTCAACGTATTTTTGCATTTCCGCGTAGATTCGTTTGATCTTTGCACCGAACTCTACGATGTCGCGCATAGTTCGGGAGGTCTCGAATATGATAGGAGTAGGAGGGTTGTCACGGAATTGGATAGAGAAGTCCATGCTGTCCACAGTTGGGAGCCAGAAAAGACGACAGCGAACTTCTTCAGGTGGGATGCGGTTAGTGATGTAGTTCATGAGGAGATACATATCAAATTGTTGGTGGGTGTCTACACGCTTTTGGTCCCATTCTTTCTTACCAGTCTTTAGTTCATTCAGCTCACGGAATGTCTTGGTACAGAAGTCGTCAGCAAAACCAATGAGGGGAATGTCGTTAAACTTAACAAGAAACTTATGCTCCTTTTTATTCTTGAGGTGTTGGACAAGATCAGGGATTGTGCAGGTGTTGGTTTCAAGTTCAGTAGCAAGCTTCTTGCCGAATGCCATTTCAACAGTCTCTTCTGTTTTTTCTTTGAGAATGTAGCGCTTGAACCATTCTTCGGGGTTGTATTCCCACGAAGAGATTGAGGACCAGGAGAGGGGGCGTTTTTGGTCGATGATGTATTTAGTCTTCATATTCTTTAACTCCATATTTTTTTAATAACCATTCTTTACTATAAGAAACTCCCCAACCACCACACCCATTTTTAAAATGCATTTTCTTAATCAAAAATAACCATGCATCTCCTACGTCTAAATACACAGGACATTTAGCATAACCCCAACATTTCCGTGCATGCTTCCACCTGAAAGTTTCATACGTAAAATCTGTATTTGCATATTTTGTTTTAAAGTTATGTAAAAAAGATTCGGCATTAACAACCCAAATCATGTTTCCGTAAAATCTTTCACGTTCCATTATTTCTTCCGCTGAAATGGAAGAATTCTGAAGTTCAATAACTCCGTACTGAGTCCTAATATCTGCCCGGTGGTTACCAATAACAACTTCTTGATTTTCTTTAGGAAAAAATTCCTTCCAGTTTCGATGCCACAAAGTTTCTGGCTCATACCACGTATCGCAATCTTCTCGATTTTCATGAGCCCAATGCCACACGTTAATTGTTCCACATTTTGCAAGTACTGGTGATTTACAACAGGTGCATGTTGCCGTTGCGCCCGGAATAGGAGTGATTCGTCCCTGGTTTTCATTAAGAGCGTATTGCATTAGAATTTTGTTTGAAATTCCTCCTCTGCTAAATCAATCTTGGGTTTCTTAATAAGGTTTTTATAATACCGAGCTTTACCTCCAGATTTTCCTTGTGAGATTTTTCCAGTTTCCCTTGCAAAGCGTTTTAACTCACGACAAAACACAAAATATGACATTGGAAGTATTCCCTTATCGTGACAGAACAACCGAAAACCTTCGCCAGTTCCCGCTCGATTGTCGTAACTACCGTATAGATTTTCAAGTAACACATGATCCTCACTCTTGTCGTCAAAGTCATATGTCATTTCCATAAATGCATACACGGGGTTACTCTGTAACATGTTGTCATGAGCGTCCTCTTGGCTTTCTTCGTTGATTGTAAATGTGTTGTTCTTCTTAACCGCCTTCATGCCCTCAATCGCCCAATTAAGAATTCCTGAACCTTCTTTCTCAAGTAGAATTTCATCATATCGTTCAATTCGTTCTGCTTCTTTGAAGTGATGTTTGAACGGGATTGAAATCATACGATGCTTCATTCCCTGTGAATCCTTGAAACGAGGAATGTCATTACACGCAATGATGAACTTGGTTTTAACAACATGAAGGAAACTATGTTTGAATTTGGGATTAACCTCGACAATACCCTCCGCTGACATCGCGGTAAGTCGAGAAGATTCAACATATTTAGATGAAATTTCATCAGAAAAATTTATCTGTTTACCGATGATAGAGGTGAGAATCGAAGAATTTTCACTCTCCATCTGTCCGAGAGAAAGAGTCGATACATTTCCCCAACCAATAAGTCCACAAATAAGTTTTGCAGTTGTTGATTTTCCGTTACGCGCCGTATCACCGTAAAGATAAAAGACTTTGTGCTTCGGATTACCGTTACCCAAACAATAGCCAAACATTTCCTGGATCATTTGTCCTGTTGAAGGATTTTGATTTGAAACAGTTTCAATGAATTTAAGAAACATCGGACATTCAGCTTCCGGATTATATTCATACGGAACCTGAACCGTTGAAAAATAACTCGGAGTATGAGGTGTGAGTTTAAATGTTTCCATATTCAATAACCCATTTTTGAGATTCAACAACCATTTTTGTTTGTAAATCTCCTCCTCAGTGAAATATCTGTCTTTTGTCCTTGAAAAAAGAGCTCCGATGCGTCTCACTGTGTCTTTTACCATTCGAGACGAGGCGCGGTATTCAAGTAGATAATGCCTCGCCATAAGGGAATCGACGTAGTTATACACATCTCGATCGAGAAGTTGGGTATACACACCATTCTGATATTCATAAAAGATTACATCTTCACCACGAGAAATAACTATAATATTTGAATACTCTTCAAGAAATTTTTCATCAAGCTTATTATAAAGAGCATCCTTTTCTTCCCGCCCTGCCATGAGGGCGCCTGATACAGCGTTTGATTTCTTTTTATTTTCAAGATATGTACCAACCTCTGACACTTGAATATCGTAATCATTTGCTAAATCATAAATTGCTTCGATTGGAGTCCCCCTAGAAAGAGCGTAGCTGGCTTTTGTATAAAACTGATGCTTTGGTTTGAGCTTCTTCATGAGAGTTTATTCGCTAACTTATAGTTCTCAAGAACAAGAGCGCGGGCTGCTGCTTTGTAGTCTCCATTGAATTGAAGTGTGGCGTAGAGATTAAATTTTGTGTATCCCTTGTGTTGGACCAACCCATCAATAGAAGTTGTGTATGGGAAAAAGAGATCGTAATTATTCCAGTTTGTTGATGCAGAAATACCATCAGTCTTTCCTGGACGTCGCCAGAATTGTTTATCACCAGAATACCCAACCCGTGTCCAGCCGAGGGGAATGAGCACATCGCCCCAAGACATAAGAGCGTTGAATACATCGCCAGGACGGCCCATTTCTGGGTTAATACGAGGTGTAAAAGGTTTGTAATCGGTTGCCTCTTTTTCTGGTTCAAGAGCCTCTAATACTTGAGTAAGAATATCGTCAGGGATTGGTAGTAACGGGGCGTCGTTCACAAGATCATACCCGCCATTTTTAAATTTCGTAGGTGGGGCAAATACAAGAGCTCCGTTAGACTGGACATCAACTCCTTTCAAAATTCCCTTATGCTCTTGCTTCTTATGTTTTGTTGATTGAAGCAGGGGATCATACTTCATGTAGAAGTGATACCCACCTGAAGGTGTTCTTACTTCATAAAATCCACGGTTAAGAAATGGGGTCGGATCTCCGTCATTGCGTGGATCAACATCAAACACAATAATTCCTGAAATTTCACCACACACGATCGCGTAATTTTGAATATGTGAATCAAGCCAGAGATTTATTTCTCTATCTGTTGGTTTTCGATGTTGAAATTCGGTCCACTTCGTTGCTACTTTCTTTTCAGCACAATTCGTATTGAAAAATGAATACCCTGCGTCTTTGTATCGTTTTACAAAATGCATTTTATTTTATTTTTAGTGTTCATGAAGAACATTTTAACATGAAAAATTTCAACACAATATTTTTGTCCACAGCTTTACTAAAATAATTCAAATGCTACACTTTAGAGGCATAAAATTTATTTTATGTGTTCCCAACAAACGCCTTACTTTGTCTAGCTTGCTAGATTGAGGGGCGTTTTTTGGTGCCTTTTTGCATTTTGCCCCAGCAATCTGGGGCATCTGGGTCTGTATCTGGGTCTGCGAAAACGGCTCAACAAGGCCATTAAAAGGCGATAGACCCAGATATTCTATATTTTTATATATATTAATTAAATTATATATAGGTCCTTATACTCCACTCTTAACATAACACACCCTTCTATACAGAATAGGTTGGTACGAAAAATGTGGGTTATCTGGGTCTACAGAGTTTTTACAGCTCAACAAGGCCATATTTGCAGACCCAGATCGATTTTTATATCTGGGTCTCTACATTTCCACAATCACCTCCAAAAACTGCTCTTTTGTGAGTTTTAAGACAATTCCGTTGCTTAATTTGATAAGCCTATTGTGGCCTCCCTGGGTGGGTACTACGACGAGTATGAGGGTCGCTGAGTGGTTACTGAACTTGATCTTGTCGTAGGCCCTAAGGGAGAAGGCAGGAGTGGCTATTGTTTTCATTGGTTAATTATCCCATGGGGAGGGCTATATACCCTGTGGATAAGTTCGTTGCTGGGCTTTTGACGTATGTTAGTATATTGGTAGTGGGAAGTTAATAGTAACTTCAAGTGAGGGTTGTTGATGCGGCAGTATCCCCTGTGGTATCCAATCGGGATTAACCGGAAGAAGATCCCGCCGAAAGGTACAGGCGACTGGCATGCTCGCGGTTATCACGGATGCTGCCACACCAGCAACTCTCACAAATTAAACATGAAAAAAATAATCATTATCGTCGCAGTGCTTAGTGCTATTGGCGCAGGTGTGTACTTCTACGGTAACGAGAGTATTGAGTTCACATCTACAGTGGTCCCCGAAGCCATTGCCAAAACTGAATCGCGCACAGATACCGTAAAGAACCTTATTGATGAACTCCAGGCTAAACGTGAGCAGGACCCGACATTCAAGGCAGAGACAAAGAAGATGGAAGACGAATTGGAAGCGATGATTACGAAGATGCGAAAGGATCTTGTAGAACATCGAAAGGCGCAGTCACGACTTGATGCACTCGTGATTGTCCAAACACAGTACGATATGGAGATCAGTGATCTTGAGGAAGCAAATCAGTTAGTTGTTAATAAGTAGTAGTTATCAACAGGGACCGCTTCATAACGAGGCGGTTTTTTGTTATATTTAATGTACTTATAAGTAAGTGAATCAATAATGTCTATTCCACGAAGAATCGTTAAAACAGGCCCAGGAGCACGTGAAGCGCTTATAAAGGGGGCAAACGCTGTAGCTGACGCTGTGAAGCGAACCTTGGGGCCATTTGTGGCTAATGCGGCGCTTGAAAAGGGTAATCGAATCACTAATGACGGTGTCTCTATTGCTTCAGAGATTTATCTCGATGATGAGATTGAAAATCGTGGTGCAACAATTATTAAGGAAACATGTCGTAAGGCTAACGATATGGTTGGTGATGGTACTACCTCTGCTATTACGCTTGCTCAAGCTATTTTGAATTCTATCTCTCGGTCACTCGCTAACAGTAAAACCATTTTAGGTAAGAAAACTCCAGCTGAGATTATTAAGCAGATCGAAACAGAGCGAAAGGAAGTTACTGAAAGGCTTCTTGCGATGAAGAAGGATATTACTACTGAAAAGGAATTGATTGATTCAGCTCGTGTATCTGTAGAGAATGATGAGCTTGCAGAGTTGATTGGTAAAACACAGTTTAAGCTCGGTAAGGACGGTGTGATTATTGCAGATGAGACAGCCTTACCCGAGTCGTCTGTTGAGATTGTAAGCGGTGTGCAATTTGATAATGGGTTTGGAAGTTCAATTTCCATTACAAATAGTGAGAAACAAACTGCAGAATTTGATGATATCCCTGTTTTTATGACTAATTATACTCTTGAAACGCTTGCACCAATTATTCCTGCTCTTGAGCAACTTGCCAAAAATGGAGCAAAGAAAGTTATCCTCCTCTCTCGTGGTTATACAACTGAATCAATTCGAGAATGTATGAACAATAGTCAGAATGGATTTTTAATTGTTCCAATAAATGCTCCTTATGTTGATCAATCGAATATATTAAGAGATATACAAGCAGTTATTGGTGGTCGTTTTATTGATCATGATGAAAGTCCACTTGATTCTGTCCAATCTTCTGATTTTGGATTTGCCAAAAAGTTTATTGCGAGTCGGTATTCGAGTTCTGTTACAGGTAAGGGAGATCTGCAAGAAAAAGAACGTGTTGCTAAACGTGTTGAAGAGCTTGAGAAGGCACATAGTGGTGAACCGTCTGACTTTATGAAGAGAGCATACAAAGCTCGTATTGCTCAGCTTACAAATGGTTTTGCAATGTTAAAGATTGGTGCAACATCTGAAACTGAACGAAAGTATAAGAAAGATAAAGCGGATGATGCTGTTAATGCCGTTCGTGTTGCGTATCAAGAAGGTGTTGTACCTGGGGCTGGGCTTGCGTTTAAGGAGATTTCAGAAGGTTTGCCCGATACATATTTGTTGAAGAAACCTTTGCTTTGTATTTATGAGCAGATAATGTCTAGCGCTCCGAGTGATTTTAAGATTGAAGATTGGGTAAAAGATCCAGTGAAAGTGTTGCGTGTTGTTCTTGATCAGGCATGTTCTGTGGCTTCAGTATTAGCGAGTGCTGAAATTGTAGTGACTACAAAGAATCCCGATCCGTTACAAGACGTATTAGCTCGTGCTAAAGGAGCAGAAAGCCAAGAATAGTGGTATAATATATTCATGAAAAAGACTCAACTAAAGAAACCAGTTGCGTATGTTAAGGGATCAAAACAAGATCCGATTGAGATGTTGAAGCGTGCATCTCAAGGTAAGAAAAGATAGTTAAATATGGGTACTGTTCGCCAAAAAAGAGCAATAAAGCGGATAGTGGAAAATGGCGGAAATGTTAGTAGGGCAATGATGGAAGTTGGCTATAGTCCTGCGACTGCTAAAACACCACAGAAACTTACCAACAGTCAAGGGTTCAAAGAACTTTGTGATGAACTTGGTTTAACTGACAATCTCATTGTCACTGCTCTTGTTGATGACATTAAATCAAAACCAGGTAATCGAAAACCTGAGCTTGAACTTGCGTCAAAAATTAAAGGACATCTTAAGGACAATCCAGGTGGTCCAACATTCAACCAGATAAATATTTTTAATGACGACCAATCAAAAAACGTCGCAGAGCGTCTCACCGGAAGAAGTATTGTCGATGATAGTTACTCAATCGAGGAAGCATCTGGTTGATTTTGAGATTGCGACAAATACTAAATACAAACCCAATTGGCATCATGAAATTATTGGGCGAGAACTCGAAAAGATCGAGCAATTTGGCGATCGTGACTATAAGATTTTAATCGTCACTGTTCCACCACGTCATGGAAAGAGTCAGCAATGTTCAATTGATTTTCCTGCATGGTTTCTTGGACGCAATCCAAGTAAAGAGATTATTACCGCATCGTATTCTGCTGATCTTGCTCAAGACTTTGGAGGCAAGACCCGAGAGAAAGTTGACTCACCACAGTTTCAAGCAATCTTTCCTGAGATAAAACTTAAAGAGGATGAGAAGGCTCGTGGACGTTGGAGAACCAAAGATGGCGGCGCGTATACTGCTGTCGGTGTTGGAGGTCCTATTACAGGTCGTGGTGCTAACGTATTGCTTGTCGATGATCCTATTAAGAATCGTGAAGAAGCTGAGTCCGAAGTAATTCGTGCAAAGGTTTGGGATTGGTTTACCTCCACAGCATTTACTCGCCTTGAACCGAACGGCGTTGTGATTATCATCATGACTCGTTGGCACATGGACGATTTGGCTGGAAAGATTCTTGCTCATCCAACTCTTTCAAAACGAACACGACTGATTCGTTTCCCCGCTATTGCTGAGAAAGATAATCCACCATTTAGAAAGCTCGGTGAGCCGTTATGGAAAGACAAGTATCCTGTTGATTCTCTTTTGGAAATTAAGAATACTATTGGCCCATACGATTGGGCAGCACTCTATCAGGGCAATCCTGTGTTGACCGAGAATCAGGAGTTTAAGCCTCAATGGATTCGAAAGATTACTGAACATGAGGTGTCGATGATGCAATGTCGTCGGTATCTTACGATTGATACGGCAATGAGTAAAACAGCTCAAGCTGACTTTACTGGTTTTTGCGATAACAGTGTGAATCGTGAGAACTTTTGGCATCTGCGAGCGTGGCAATCTAAGATTGGGCCTGAAGAGTTGGTTAACGCTCTCTTTGCTCTGCATGAATCAAATAATTATGACCGAATTGGTATTGAGCGAACTGCATATTTAGATGGGCTTAAACCATATCTTGACTCTGAACAACGTCGTCGCAATGTATTTTTGCCGATTGTTGAGTTAACTCATCGCCAAACTGCAAAAGAGATCAGAGTTCGTGGCCTCATTCCAGTGTATGCATCGAAGTCTGTATTTCACATCGAAGGAAAGTGTACAGCTCTTGAAGAACAGATGATTAATTTCCCTGTTGGTATGCACGATGACGTTCTTGATGCTACAGCGTATCAGTTACAAATTATGGAGCAGGATAATAATTCGCAGATTAGTGTTGGTTTTCAAGATTACAGTTTGTGATGTGGTATAATTATATTAACTATTTTATTACGTGATCGGACAACAGATTACAGACGAATCAGGTGCCCCTTTAGAGCATTATAAAAAGCTCACTCCTTCTCTGTACCAACCAAGCGACGAGGTCAAAGATCTATTTAAAAAAGTTCAGCACGATTATTCAATTGCATGGAATCTTCAGCGACGAGGCTTCGATGAGTTTGACGGGTACTCTCTCTTAGACCGCGCGAGACTTGATCAAGGAGTTTTTGCGGCATACGTTGGTATTCAGTATTTACCTGTGCATAAGAAGTGGCGATGGCGAGGACGAAAGAATACTGCTCGAAACAAGCTTATGGGTATTCTTGCGCATATGATTGCAGGTATGCTCTTTCCATACGTGTATGCGCAGAATGAGCACGATGAGGAAGACAAGATGACTGCTCAAGTTATGCGTATCCTTGTTGAGGACCATCTCAAGCGAGCAGGGTATGAGACTAAGTTTCTCTACATCGTGCTTTCAGCCCTTGTGAATCCAGCAGTCTTTGTGCAAATTCAGTACGTTGAGGCAATTCAGAGAGTTAAACAGCGTTTGGCCGACGGTAAGATTAAGATTGTTGAGGCAGTTGATGAGTTCTTGTCAGGACTTAATATCAACATCTTGCCTATCGATGAGGTTCTCCTTGCAGACTTTTATACTGCCGATATTCAAAGGCAGCCATATGTTGCTCGACTCCGACGCATTTCATACGACACAGCGAGAGGAATTTATGGTGAGAATAAGAATTTTAAATATGTAGAGGCAGGTAAGACTAAAGTGTGGATGACATCAGAGAATAACCAGCTCTTTGACGTTGAGTGGACTGAGGCTGATGCTGATTTCGTTCAGGAACTTACGCTCTATTATCGCCAAGAGGATCTTGAGGTTACATTCGTGGGCGGTGTATTTATGGGTAACGAAGAGGATGTGTACAACAGCAATCCGTTTAAGCATCGTCGCTTGTCTCTTATTGGCGAAGAATGGATTTCTGTACCTGTTTACGACATCGCAAAGTCTGGGTTTGAACCAATTGATCCAACAGGACGTTTTGCATACTACAAATCAGGGGCTTTTAAGGAGTATTGGGACTCACTTGGAAGTGATCGAATGTATCAGTTAGCACATGACGGCACGTATCTTGATGTTATCAAGCCATTGTTCATGTCCGGTGTTGCTAACACTAACAGTGTTGTCATGGCCCCAGGTGTTACTGTCGGAATGCCAATGGGAGCAGACGTTAAGCCGTACCAACTTGGCCCGAATCTTCAGGCAGCGCTTCAAATGATGGATGTAAACAAGGGCGATATGTCCGAGAGTACGCAGGATAAAGTTATGTCTGGCCTTACAGAGAAAGGTGTGACAGCAACTCAGTCTAATATTGCAGCCCAAAACGCTCGAGTCATGCTTGGTAATTTTGGTGTCATGATGGCCGATCTCGTGAAGCAAATCGGTGAGCTTGCAATGGATTGCGAGATTCAACACACTACTGTGGGTGAGATTGATGCATCTGTACCAGAGGCACTTTCAATGAAATTTAAAGCTATCCTTGCTAAGGGTCAGGAAAAGGGCCGACGAGTGACTAATAAAATCATCTTTACCGATGAGTTTATGGGTCAACCGATGACTGATGAAGAGAAGAATGAAAAGGAATGGGAGTTGTACGATAAAGCAGGTGGCGAAGGGTCCGATCAGCGTATTTATAAGGTAAATCCATATCTTTTCGCTCGTCATAAATTCTCAATGTATGTAGACGCTGATAAAATTACTATGAAGTCTATGGGTGCAGATAAGGAGCGAAAGGTTCTTGCGTTTAACATGATGACAGACCCTCGTGTTGCTCCTTATACAGATCAAAAGGCTGTTGTTGAAGACTTCGTTATCGAGGAATTTTCCGACGGAGATCCTGATAGGTACAAAAAAAAGACGGGTGAAAATGATATGCTTAATTCTATTATGCAAATTCCAGAAACTCAGGTCCCACAAACACAATTATAGAAAACAATGCATAAACTTATTTGTAAAAAATGTGGTGAAGAATTTTTATCTAAGAAATCATCTAAGTTTATTAAAAGCTGTTCGAGAAAGTGTGGTTCTACGAAACACGGTCTAGCAGGAACTCGATTTTATAAAATTTGGGCTTCGATGATTCGTAGATGTTATAATGAAAATCAATATAATTTTAAATTTTATGGTGCTAAAGGGATTTTTGTCTCTCAAGATTGGTTAAATTTTGAAGAATTTAAAAAAGATATGTATGGAAGTTATTTAGAATCTGTTTTAATAAATGGAGAAGCAAACACTTCTTTAGATCGAATAAATAACAAAGATTGTTATCAAAAAAATAATTGTCGTTGGGCAACCATGAAACAGCAAGCTAGAAATAGATCAACTAGTCGTTTAATTTTATATGATGGAAAAAATAAATCGTTGGCTCAGTGGGCTGAAGATTATAATTTGACATATGCAAAATTAAAATTACGTTTAAAACGTGGTTGGTCCATTGAAAGAGCCTTATCAGTTATTTAATTATAATTATATGAAAAAACAAGTAAAAAATATTGCAAAGATGCCACTTCATAAGCAGATTGCTTTGGGACGAAAGACAGCACAATTTAAAGGATCAGTTAACAAAAAATAATATGCATAATTACGATTGGGCAATGAACCGTTCGAAACTATTAACAGCAGTCACACAACTTGAGGACGAAAAACTTCGAGATCCTAAGGTTGTAGTTGATGAAGAGAGTGTTAAGGAGCGTTACATTAAACTTAAGGGTCTTCTCGTTGAAGATTCTCCTGTAGTTGAAGAAGCAGTACAGCAAAGAGTTGTTGCGCCAGTAAAGCGAGTTATTCGACGAAAATAATGTTTATTAAATTAGTCATCTTTTTGCTTACAAGGGCTAAGATTTCTAATGAGAATAGACTGTCTCTTACCAATGCCGTGCTTGATAAACTTGGAGCGCTTCCTGTTCGTGATGCCATTCGGCAAGACGAAACAGGGGCGCTTTTAGTCAACGACAGACCTGTGGATTTAGAGACAGCGAAGTTGTTGCGGGAAAGCGCCCGCGGTGCGTTAAACTCTATGGCACTAAAGGTAGTTCGCGAGCAGGTAGAGTTTGCAGCGATTACTGTCGGTGTGCATCAGGCAACCGATCCGTGGGCAATGATCTTTGGTAAGAGTGCAATTTGGTATCACCAACAACAAGAAAAGTATTTAAAAATTCTTGTGGGTCAAGAAGACGTGGTATAATTAGTATTAAGTAAATAGGCACCTCAAGCCTCTATCCCAATTGAGAGAAAAAATATGGACGAAATCAAAAAAGCAGTGGAAGTCGTTGTACCTGCTACAACAGAAGTGAAGAAAGAAGAAGCACCTTTACAAGATCCTGTAAAAAAAGAGTTAGACAAAGTTAAGGGAGCAAAGCTTAATAAGCTCACTCCAGCTGAACGTCTCATTTTCGAAAAAAAGAAGATTGAGAAACAGTTGAAAGAGCTTGGTCACACCGAAACCCCCGAGGCAGAGGATGATGATAAGCCCGTAACTCATGGGGAACTTAAGAATATCGAGATCAATCGTGCGATTGAAACTGCTGTGGAAATGGCAGAGTCTATCGAAAATGATCATGAACGAGATTTAACTAAGTTTCATCTTGAGAATACTATTAAGCCATCTGGTGACCCTGAAAGAGATTTCAAGGCAGCAGTTGCTCTCGTAAATTCAGTTAAGAATGGTCAGGTTACTCAAGAAGTATTGCGCCGAGGTACACCCTCAGCACACGTTTCTGGGGCTGCCGCACCAGGCAAGACTGAGAACGTTTTTGAACCTACTCCTGAAGAACGTGTGTTTATGGGTCCTCCATACAACATGTCTAAGGAGCAGATCATTGCGAGTCGTCCTAAAGCTTAAATTTACATCCATCTTGTAGGGGGTTATTAAAATAATTCCTTATAAATATGGCAAGATATGACTTCAAAGTTGTCTACCCTGATACTCCGAGCATTTCACAGAAGTGGAATGTCCCTTCAGGTGGTGTAACAACAATCAAGGCCGGTGAACCTACAAAGACAGTCGATGCGGCTGCAGCTTCACCGTACCTCGGTACAACAGCAATCATGGTAGACGGTGACGGTACAACCGCTCAGCGTTTTACAGGTATTGCAAAATCAGATTCAACAGATACAGCATCAGCTGCAGGTATTGTGTACTTGTGGCTCCCATTACCAGGTCTTATGTACTCAGGTAAGGCTAAAACAGCTTCAACAGCTGACACTCAGGCGGAAGTCGACGCCCTTCGAGGTAAACGAGTTGTCTTCGATTTGACATCAACAACATGGTCAATCGATGCAGCGGCAGCAGACGCAGTTGCAAACACTGTGGTTATTGTTGATGGTGATTACCAGACTCAAACTCTATACTTTGCGGTCTCTTCATCATTCCTTAACTTCCGAATTTCTGCTTAATAAATAGTTACTAAAATATTATGAATTATGATTCAGCTCCTAATCTAATACTCGTCAAGACAGCTCTTGATAAGATTAGAGATCAGGAAATGTTGCAAACAGCTCGTGAAGGTAAGGCTATTGCGACAGATTCAATTATCTTCACACAGGATACTGCTACTAACGCTGCTGTAGTTACTACAGTTATTGGAGGTGGTGGTTACTTCGCAAAGCGCCTCGATGATATGGGACCTAACGTGTCTGCTAACGTCAAGGCTCCAGCTCCAAAGACAACTTTGATCGCACAGTTCGATAAGAACGTGCCTGTATCAAAGAACTTTATGGCTGATCAGCAACACTCAGCAGTTGCAAAGTCTATCCGACAGCAAACTCGAACTTGGGCAGCGACTCGAGATCGAAACGCGTTTAACGTGTTCTCTCTCGGATTTACAACTCAGCTTACAATCGACGGCGTACCTCTTTTCTCTAACTCTCACGTTAACGAAAACGGCGACGTAGTTGATAACCTCGAAACTGGTGCTCTTGCAGATTCAACTCTCAACACAACTGTTGTGAGTCTCCGAAATCAGCTTGCACAGACTGGTGTAAAGGTTGGTTACGAACCTGATTTCCTTTTGACTTCTAACTTGAACCACAAGAATGCTTGTGCAGTTGCAAAGTCAGTATTGCGATCTGGTACAGGTAACAATGATCAGAACTACTTCTCAGAGTATTACCCTGGAATGATTGTTAAATACAATGCATTTCTTGACGACACTTCAACTACAGCTTACTTCGTTGGTGCTCGAGATCACGGTGTTATCCGATTTGAACGAGAAGGTTTCTCTTCAGAATTGGTAGATTGGAAGATTTCCGCAGCAACAGGTGGCCCTGATGCATATCAGTACCTCATGCGAGCTCGAGAGGAAGTGGATTCAATCGAATACAGCGGATTGGTCGGAAGTACGGGACTCTAATTATCACTAACATATCCAACCAAAATGAATAAAAAAGTCATTATTGGGATCGCGATTGCAATCATTGTAATCATCGGTCTCGTGGTACTGGTTGGTGGTAATCAATCAGTTCAAAGTCCAGTAGATGCAATCTTTGGTGGTACAACGAATTACGACGTAATTGTTTTTGATGGAGTTAACTCAACATCAACGACTGCGACTACACAAACGTTGGCTGCTACAGACATCATTGGCTACAGTACGATTTTGTTTACTCCTAACACAGGAGCGACAACTCTTACATTTCCAGCGACTTCTACTCTAAGTTCTCAGGATTTCATTCCTCGAGCGGGTCAAAGAACGCAACAGTGTTGGATTAATTCAACATCTACAGTAGCTGCAACAATTATCTTTGCCGCAGGAACAGGTATTGATCTTGAAACATCTTCAAGTACTCCAAGTGATCTCACAATCCCTGGAGGTAACTCAGCTTGTTTCCAGTTCACACGTCAGAGAAATTCTGACATTACCGCTGCGATGATTGAATTCTCAAACGCTGACTAGAGCTTTGCTCATTCTGTCTCTCAATTTGGGAGATGGGGTTGAGCGTGGCTCACTTAAAAAGTTAACTAAAAAATAATGGACCCAAAAAATAATCCAAATTTACCAAGAGCATATGATAGTAGCCCTATCATGCTTCCTACAGACAAGGTGGCTCTTGCGACGACCTATGACACAACAATTTCATCTGCAACTTCGGTAACTCTTAATGCTGGAACAAAACTTGTTGAAATTACAGCCCTTTCGCAACCTGTGTTTGTTAAATGGGGATCAACAACAGTCACATCATCTAATTTTGATTACTTAATGCCAGCTAATTCAACAATTCATCGAGTAGTTCCATTCGGTACAACAGTTATCCAGGTTCTTGAACAGGCGGCAAGCGCCACAGTAGCAATAACAGAATTCGCATAATACATGCAAAGACTAAACATCAATAGTCTAAGTTTAAGTCAGGGCCAACAGTCAACTGGTTTTTCTCCTTCTTCTGTACCCGGTCTTACCATGTGGGTGAAGTCTGATTTTGGTGCGTATAACACTGGTACTACGCCAGCAACAAACGGACAAACAGTAACAACTTGGAAAAACGTAGCTTCAGGTGGAGATTTTGTTCAGGCAACTGGAGGTTCTAAGCCCCTCTTTGTCACCGGTGTTCAAAATGGATTGCCTTCACTTCGATTTGATGGAATTGATGATTTCATGGGGAATGCGACGTTTTCGGTTCCTGCTACGGCAACATTGTTTATTGCATTAAAAGCTGTGACTGTAGGAGTTTTTGGACAGAGATATTTCGGATTTAATAATGATAACGCTGGAATTTTCGATAACACCACTTCATACGGATACTTCGGTACTCAAACCGCAACTATTGTTAATCTTGGCGGTACTCTAACTACTGCAGCATTATTCACCCTTAATTATGCTGCATTGAATTCTTGCCAAGCCTTTCGAAATGGTACGTCTGTCACCACCTTTGATCCTTCAAATGACTATACAAATACTGGTCTTGCAATTGGTGCAGAGGATCTTGTTGGCACGAAGCCAACAAATTGCGATATATTTGAAATGATTATTTATAACACGTCTCTTTTTGCAGTTGATCAGGCCGCTGTTGAACGATATTTAATAAATAAATGGAGGATCGTATAAACATATGGCATTAAAATCAGTCGGAGAATTAAAGGATTCAGTTGCGGGGCTCTTACAGGGAGTCGATGTAAATGACGTCACTGATGTTGATGGCGCTATCGAGCGTGCTGCGCGAACTCTTGCTCAACAGGCTGATATCCCTGAAATGTCCGGCCGAGAAAGTATCACACTTTACAACGGTGTATACAATTATGAATGTCCTGAGTATATGTTCGGCGCAGCGGTTGTTGATCTTCGACCTCAAGGAGTCGACCGCTCTCCAATCGATTTTGTGTATAAGAAGCCAGGCGAACAGTTTGATCGAACAAAGGCGTATCTCCCAAATGGCTATATGGTTACGTTCGAGTCTAACAAGGGCGAACGTATTTTGCGTGTTGCAACACCTAAAACATTTCCAAAAACCGTCCTTGATACAATGAGTTCAACGACTGGTTGGGTTGCAGCAGGATCAGCGAGTGGACTTACAACTGATACAACCAACTACTATCAAGTACCTGCATCTTTGCGTTTCCTTCTTACTGGAGCCTCTACTGGAACGCTCACAAAGACTCTTACTAATTCAATTAGTATCCCAACATTTGAAAACGTAGCTGTTGGGTTCCTTGCAATTCAAACACCATCAATCACTGATTTAACTTCACTTTACGTTCGTGTGGGTTCTGATTCTTCTAACTACGATGAAGTAACAGCAACGGAGGGATTTCTTGGTGCGTTTCAAGTAAATGAGTGGCTCCTTGTCGCGTTTGATATGTCTACTGCTACCTCTACAGGTACTCCTGACTGGACTGCGATTGATTATATTCAAGTCGGCGTGGCACACACAGCGACGATCGTAAACTTTAGAGTCGGAGGATTCTGGCTCTCACTCCCAGCTCCACATGAACTTCTTTTCCAAAGTTCTGCCATTTTTAAGCATACGGATGGTACGGTGACTAATGATATTGAGAACGATAACGACGAAATCATCCTTTCAGACTCTCCATATAATTTGTTTTTATACGAGTCAGCGATCTCAATTGCAGAGCAGGTAAATGGTGGTAATGCCGACGGCGTCGCAGCTGTGTACACAAAGAAGCTGTACGATCCTAATGTAGGACTGTATGCGATGTACAGAGGGGATAATCCGTCGCAGGAATTACGAATGATCGGGTCGTGGTATGACGGTGACGATATTGTACAAAATTACTAATGAGTACAAATAATTTCAAATTTAATCTCATAGAGGAATTTTCTGGGTATAACTCAGCGAGGGACAAAACAACAATTGACCCTTCTTTTCTTATTCGTGGCTCTAAGAATGTGTATTTCAAGCGTTCAGGTGCTGTTGCTAACCGTCATGGTTTAAAGTTACGTGGTGAGGTTGATGCTACGGAAGCGGGTACTAAGTCTTCTTATGAATGGCAGACTAACTTTGGTGTTCAACGAAATTTAAGAGTAAATAATAATCGACTTCAAGTTGAGTCTGACATTATTACTCCCGATACTTATCTTTGGTATGACATTCTCACTGGTTTTACTAACGAACGATTTGTGTTTGATACATGGTGGGATGCAACCTTACAAAAAAGCGTTTTACTCATGGTGAACGGTGAAAACAATATCAAATATTGGTACGGAGGAGTCGGCGTTATTTCTTCTTTTTCCACTGTTACTGGAGCTGTTGTTGGTAATGGAAATACTGTTAACGGGGTCATTGTTAATGCAAACGGAACTGGATATGCGGTCGGTGATATACTTGAGCTCGATGGTGGAAGTGACTCCGCACGAGTAATGGTGACGTTTGTTACTGGTGGGATAGTAAACTTCGTTAAACTTATTGATCCGGGATCAGGATATGTAAATACAGTGGGGGGCACTACTACTGCAGTTACTGGTGGAGGGTCTGGAGCTACTTTTGATTTCACAGTAACTACTCGGTATAAAATTAATGCCACTGAGTCGTTTTTGAGCAGTGGATTTTTAGATAATATCAACGGTGTTACTGCAACAACGCAACTTTTAGTAAATGTAAATGGTACAGAATACCAGTATGTTGGTATTAGTAGTGACGGGTTGTCGCTTTTGGGAGTAACACCAGATCCAACGGCAGAAGCAGTGGGTAGTGTAATTACAACTAAGGTTTTTACTGCTAGCGATGAACCAGTCACCGACTATGAGTGTGATTTTATCGAAGTTTTAAACAACCAACTTATCGTTGGTTCGTATTCATCCCGAGTGGTCTATATTTCCTCTGATGAAGACTTTTTAGACTTTGAAAACGCCGGTGATTATGTAAGCGGAGATCCAGATCAAATTGTTCTTGATAATTTTCCTACCGGTATCGGTATCCAAAACGCTAAAGCAATTATTTTCGGTGGTAATGCTGATTTGTATGTTGTCACCCTGAATTTTCCTGTTGAATATGTCACTGGTATCAATAGAACAATAACGACTAAGGTTGAAAAGAAAGAACTTTCTGCTAATTCTGCAGCTCTTGGACATGAATTTATCGGCAACTTTGGCGATGATCTTATTTGGCTTGATCAAAAGAATCAACTTCGAGCACAAGGTAGTTTCGCTGATCTTTTGGCAATTAAGCCGGCTCTCCTTTCACTCGCTGTGCAAGAAGAACTTACAGAAGATGATTTTACAGGCGGAGCAGTGCGTGTGATTGAGGACACCATTTATATTACTGCTCCTGCCACAGGTCGTGATTGGATGTATCAAATTCGTGAGGTGTTTAGTGATTTAGGTCAAATCACGGCTCAGAGATTGTGGCATCCACCGCAAGTACGAAATATTTCTCGTTTTGCACTTATTGACGGCATAATTTATGGACACTCTGCTCAGTATCCTCAGCTATATCAAGTGTGGGATACGGAACAATGGTACGACGACAATCCATTGCCAGGTAATGAAGACGGTGTGCCGTATGGATCTAACATGAAAATGGCTTATCGAAACCATGGTAAACGATTTTTATTAAAGAAATTCGATAGGTTGGCTTTCGAAGGATACATGGAGCTTGGCACAACGCTTAAAGCATACGTGTATTACGAATACCAGGGTTCTAAAGCTATCAAGTTAATTAATATCAATAAACCAGCAGAGGAACCGAGTGAGGCTGTTTCGGCACGTTTCTATTCTGGTGTGTCACCGTTTTCTTTAGGTGATTCTTCTCTTGGAGATAATCCATTGGGTATTGGAATCGTGCCTGAAGGAAATCAACAGGATGCATTACCAAAGTTCCGAGCAATCAGAACTCTTGGTGAGAAAGATATTTTTGAGTATTCAATTGAATTGTTTTCAGAAAATGTCGGCGATCGGTGGGAAATACTAACAATTGGTGATAACGCTGAGCTTGCACCCGATTTACCGATTGTTTTGCAGAAGGAAAGAGATTAAAAATGGTATAATAATAAGAACATGAAAAGATTTTTAACAACGATTTTAACGGCTTTATTGGTTCTCGGTTCAGTTTCCCCTGCATATGCTGAATTCAATATTACCGGTGGTGGTACATACAAATTAAACTCCTCGATCGGTATTTCTAATACAACGATCAACCTTTCTTCATTCAAGGAGCCTGTATCTCTTACTCCGTATACAATGGCGTATCTCAATACGGATATTGCATACGGTACTCTTGATCCTCAAAACGAAAGTCGTTCAGAATTCATCTCTTTCACAGGTATCACTCAAAACAGTAACGGTACAGCAGTCCTAACGGGAGTAACTCGAGGACTTACTCGAACTCCAACTCCAGGGGCAACAGGTTGTACTGCATCTTCTACCCTTCGTCAGGCTCATACTGGACAGTCAGCGTTCATTCTCTCTGACAATCCATGTCTTTTTACACAGTATTCAGTGAAACAAAATGATGAAACTGTAACAGGATCATGGACATTTCCAACTCCAACAGCTGGAGGCAACCCCGCGACAAAAGAATATGTCGATGAAGTTGTTGGAGGCGTTACTACAAATGACAAAGTAAGTGTTGCTGGTACTGCTGGTGAGACGTTTTCTGCTGGTGAGCTTGTATATTTAAAAACATCTGATGCACGGTGGTATGAGGTGGATAATGATATTTCTTCTACTGTTTTAGATACGATTATCGGTATCGCTCAAGGTTCGGGTACAGCTGGTAATAACATCTCAGGCGGTATTCTTCTTTTGGGTCTTGATTCTAATCAAACCGGACTTACCGCTGGAGCAAATTATTTTGCTTCTACTACTGCTGGTTCGATAGGAACGGCAACAACTACTCGAATTGCTGGAAAGGCACGAACAACAACAAGTTTGTATTTTAATCCATTCATGCCAGTACAGACGTTTGCAACGTCTTCGCTTCGTGTTGGCGCATTTCCTGCGTATGAAATTGGTAAGAATGAATTTTTTTCAACATCAACAGGTTCAGGTACTTTCACAAAACCTGCTGGTATAAACAAAATTTGGTTTGAAATGGTTGGCGGGGGAGGTGGAGGTTCTGGTGCATCAGCATCAGCAGCTGATTCAGGTCGTGGAGGCGGTGGGGGTGGTTATTGTACAGGTATCATTGATGTTTCTAGCGTCTCTTCTATTGCATATACGATCGGTACGGCTGGAGCAGGAGGTGCTATTGGTTCAGGTGGTACTAACGGTGCAACATCAACCCTTTCAACATTTTGTACAGCAGCAGGAGGTAAATCAAACTCTGGTGGTGGGGTTGGCGGAACTGCTACAACCTCTTCAGCTACTGTGACCACAATTTCTGGTCAAAACGGAAGTTATAACATTGATTCTGGATCAACAGGTATTAGCGGTGGAGGTGGAGATAGCGCAATAGGATTGGGAGGTGCTTTCGTTGCAGACGGTACAACAAACATTAACGGTAATCCTGGTACTGGTTTCGGCGCGGGGGGTGGTTCTGGAATTGGTTCAGCAAGTACGGGGGCAGTTGGCGGTGCCGGAACAGCCGGGCTATTAAGAATTCGTTGGTAATAACGTGAGTATCAAATCTTATTTAATCGATGGTCAGCGAGTAAAGATCGGCTCTAAAGCTGAGCGTGAACTATTGCGTGGCCGCAATCGTCCTTCTACAATGGAAGGGTTACAAGGAGCGACAAGCGGTGAGCTTAGGACCGGCAGTTTTCTTAACAAAACACGTGATGGTCAAGAGGTAAGCAATCTCTATACTCCTAAGAAAAACAAAGACCGAACTCTTTATGGGGCTATGGCAACAGGCGATTACAGTAAGTATGATCGCCCTATGGAGCGTACCGTGCTTTCTGATTCAAACATTCGAGACAATGTTATCCCAGACTTGAATAGTAGGGCTAACAAAATGATCCTTGGTACTGATCCTAACGCACAACGTCCAGGTGAAACTCCAGAGCAATACAATTTGCGTATAACAAGTAATTCAAGTGCTACATCTGGGGGTAGCGAAGGGTCTTCAGCAACTACTGGAAATCCATACGAGGACATGTTGAATGGATTGGGTGTTAGTTACGGAGGTGTTCAGACACAGGGTACTGAAACTGTTGACCCAATTGAAACGCAGTCTCTTAATCTTCTTAAGAAGATGCAAGAGAGTGTTGATGCGAACGCTAACGCACAGTTGCGCGGCATTGAGAAGATGTATGATGTTCGAAAACAGCAAATGGGGCAGTCTATTGCGGGCGAAGGCGCTGCACTTCGAACAGCGCTTCGACAAGCTGGTTCACGATACACTCCAGGATCATCGGGTGGTGCAATGACAGGGCAAGAACAACAGGGAATTCTCCGTCTTGCCGAACTTGATGCCGAAGAGCAAAGCGCTATCGCTGATGTTAAGTCTGCTCAACAACAGGGTAATTTCCAGTTACTTGAAAAGCAATTAGCTATTGCTGAAAAGAAACGGGAAGAAAAAGCAAAAGCTCGTCAGGAACTTCTAAAAACAATTGCAGATAATAATGCTGAAATTGCTAAGGCTAAGGCTAAAATCGTTGACGATGTTAATAAAATTGCACAAGACGCTGCAAAGGGCGGTGCTTCCCCTGATGTAATTGACACAATTCTTGCTTCCAAAGATGTAGGTTCTGCAATTAAAGCCGCAGGTAGTAACCTTGTAAGCGGGTCTGGTGTCATCGGTGAGTATCTTTTTTATAAACGTGAAGCTGAAGCTAAGGGACAAGTGCCAATGGACTTCAATTCATACGCTGATATGGACGCCAATAGGAAGCGATCTATCGTGAATATGAATTCAGGAGGGCTTAATACAACACAATCCAATCAATTTATTCGAATTACGGATAAATACCAAGCAGATCCATTGATTACCGCAGTGGACAAAGGTAATACAGCACTCCAAATCGCAGATCAAATCATTGCTGATCCAGGTAATGCCGCGAATCAGCTTAAGGCATTGTACGTATTGGTCAAAAACCTTGATCCAGATTCAGCTGTACGTGAGGGTGAAATTTCTCTTGCAAATAAGACTCAAAGTTACCTTCAAACATGGGGTTCTGCTATCACCCGTGTGGGTAACGGTCAGGTTATTGCCCCTGATACTGCTAAAAAACTTGCGGAGGCAACCAAAGAGCTTGTTGGTACATGGCAAGATACTGCGAAACAGCGAACTAACCGCTACAAGTCTCAAGCCAAGAACGCTGACCCTGCCGTGGGAACGGCATTTGAGAGTTATCTCACTGATTTTGATGAGTTTAATAATAACGACAATGTGATTGAGAGCGAGGCACAAGCTGAACAGGCACTTATTCAGTATGGTCAAACTAATCCTGATAAACAGGCATTAATTACTTCGTATCTTGAACGAGAAGATCCATTACTCGGTCGGCAGTTAACATATTCCGAAATTTTACAGCTTTTAGGAGTTACTCAATAATATGGCTCTTACACCTGAACAAATCAAAGCAATTCGAGCACGAGATGGAATTACAGCTCCGACAGCTTCTTCTGCTCCAGCAAGCCGAACATCGAAGTTTACTTCTGCATGGAGTGCTGCCCCTGCTTCACCCGCTCCGGTTCTCCCCGCTTCTATGGGTGGAATGACACAGATTGGATTACCTGGAGAAGGAAAACCAAGCAAATTGTCTTCAATCGTAGGAGAAGAAGTACAAAAAGCAGCGGACGAAACTGTTGCAACTTTTGATCGAGCTGAAGGGCCAATTGAAACAGCCGCAGCCGCTTTAACTGTACCTCTTAAGGCCGCTGGTACAGCAGTTCGAACACTGGGTCGTGCTGTTGCTGAACCTTTGGTTAAAATTACTGAAAAAGTTGGTCAGCCTGTCGTGGATAAAATTGAAGAAGCAGTCCCTGGTTTTTCTGAAGAAGTATCAAACAATGTGACAAACGTTATGAAGTTTCTTGATGATAATGCGGAAGTTGTTCGAAGCAAAGTTGGAGATGATGTGTATAACGCCACGAGAGATGCTATTGAGGTTCTTACAGCGGGTATTGGAGGAGGGGCAGTAAAACAACCTGTAAAACAAGTTCTTAATATCGCTGAGGAGGTAACTGGAACGGTTGTTAAAAATGTTGATGAGGCTGTAAAGGTTGCTACTGATAATGTTTCAAATCTTTTCAAACCAACTCAAGACGCTATTGATAGTTATGTGTTAGATAAGTTTGAACGGGGCGTTAAGCCTACAATTAAAGGTAAAGGAACTATTGGTCAGGCTGATGCATACAAAGACAAGGCTGTTGAGGCTGTAAAAATTATTGCTGACAATAAAGATAATCTTAAATTCATCGACGACGCTGGTGAAGAAATTGTGGGGCGTGCTCCACAGACAATGCGTGAATTTGCTGAGTCTATCGACCAGACAAAAAAGAAAGTTTTTGATGAATATAATGCTCTTGCTAAACAAGCGGGCGAAGCTGGAGGTGAAGTAGACGCTGGAAGTATTGCAAAGGAATTGGATGCTGTTAAAAACAACAAATCACTTGCGGTAACTAATCCTGAAGCTATTAAATATGCAGACGATGCGCAAAAACGTCTTTCAGAATTTGATGCTGCAGGTAACTTCACAGGATATAAAAAGTTTGACACAGAGGTCGCTCAAGACATCATTAAAAATTACAATAATTCTCTTGAGGCGTTTTATAAGAACCCAACATACGAAAGCGCATCTAAGGCCGCAATCGACGCAGGTATTGCTAACAACTTCCGACGTGAGCTTGATGCTGTAATCGAAAATCTCACGGGTGAGGAATACCAAGCTCTTAAGAATCAATATGCTGCTCTTAAGACAATTGAGAAAGACGTCGTACATCGTTCGAACATTCTTGCCCGACAAAATAACAAGAGCCTCCTTGATTACACTGACATTTTTTCAGGTGGCGAGATGGTTGGGGGGATCCTCTCACTCAATCCTGCAATGTTCGCTAAGGGCGCTGCACAAAAGGGTCTTAAGGAATATTTCAAGTATCTCAATAGTCCAAATCGAGCAGTTAAGAAAATGTTTGAGAAGGTTGAGGTTATTCCTAAAAGTGAGTCAATTCCTCGTATTAAACCAAATATGCAAGCGGGTTCGGCCAATTTCTTTGATGATGGCTTCATCCCTGAGGACGCACTTAAAGAGTTTTTGATTGATGAATTACCAAAATCAAGTGGAAACTTAAACATGAGTGCTGAAACTGAAATCGGAGACTTTATTGATTTCCTTAAGGAAACAAAAAATCCAACTCTTTCGGAAATGAATAAGGGTCTTGAACTTATGAAGCTCCAAGGTAAAGATGTTGAGTCAATTCTTAAATTGATCAATGAACCAACCTCTTACAAGATCCTTCGAGACAAACTCGGACGCTTTGCTTCTAAAAAATGATAGAACTACTTCACACAACTAATAGATTGGTAAGCAACGTAGCAATAGACGCCTGTATTTTCGTCGAAAACTTTGTAAATAATAGTTTGAGAAGGGTTATCGAGTTGAGTAAAGAAGTGACCACCTTTCTTAATGACACCCTCAGCATGTACAGCAACACTAGCCAAAAGAACCGCTCCTGCAACGATTGTGATGATAAATGTTTTCATGGTCAGTATTCTACATTAGCTATATGAATAAGTCAATGAAATCTCCAATAAATCCACTTGAGTTCACAATTGCTCGAGACAAGATGATGGTCAAGATGATGACTGACCTTTTGAGCGTACATGGTCAATTCATGGCTAAGATTAAGGATTTTCAAGAGATTCTTAAAGAAAAAAAGGGCGATAAGGGAGACAGCCCAACAGAAGCAGAATTAAAGAAAATCATCGCTGGGCTTATCCCTAATCCGATCCCAGGAGACGCTGGGTACACTCCAAAACGAGGAGAGGACTACTTCACTGATTCTGACATCAAATATCTTGTGAATCTTGTTCGTGGCGAGATCAAAGTACAGGATGGTCGCACACCGAAGAAAGGTGTCGATTACTTCACAAAAAGTGAAGAAAGAGAATTTCTCTCAACACTTAAGGCACACCTTAAAACTCTTATTAAAGAGCCGAAAATTGATATTGAAGAAGTCCTTGCGGCAGTTAAGGACAAAATTAAACCAAGAATACAAGACATTACTGGTCTTGAGGAAAAGTTTAAGGTTCTTGAGTCTCGAATTCGAGCATCGTCAGAATGGCGTGGAGGAGGCGACACTGTTGTCGCTGGTACCAATATTACGATTACTACAAACAGTGCGGGTAATAAGGTTATTTCTTCTACAGGCGGGGGCGGTGGTCTCACTCCACTCACAAAGGATTCTGGGGACGTCGATGGGTCAAACACCAGCTTTGTGTTCAGTGGTGAACCAACATACCTCGTAGTTGACGGTCTATTCTGGCAGAAAAACACGGTTAACGGAGCAGAGATTTGGACAGGCTCTGGCGGAAACGTAGAAGTAAAGATCGCAGCCCCTAATTTTGATATTCAAGCATATGCATAAACACATGAAAAAACTTATAGTCGCTCTTGTTTTGGTCCTTTCAATACCGAATGTCCTTTACGCCGCTCCAGTATCTCCAGTACCCTGGTTTACCAACTCAACTTCAAGCCCTGTTGCATACCCGGTGAAGGTCAATAACATTCACCCTCCAGTACGAGCTGATTATTTTATTGCCACCTCAACTACGGCTACCTCAACATTCGCAAATGGTATTAGTCTTACAGATGGATGTTTTTCTGTCCTAGGTACATGTATTGGTGGTATTAGTTCAGTCGCATGGGGTTCAATCACTGGCACACTCTCTGATCAAACCGACTTACAATCGGCACTCGACGCCAAGGTTCCATACACAGGAGCCACTGCAAACGTAAACCTCGGAGCTTTTGAGATTACAACACCTCGAATTAATGGTGATGCAACAACTGGACTTACAATAAATTCTCCGAGTCTTGGATTAAACATTCTTTCTGCTGGGGACATTCTTATTGATACTTTTAATAGTGGAAATTATGCACGATTAGATACTGCATTGCTTAGTGGTAGTCAGGATTTTGCATTCCCTAACCAATCAGGAACATTCGCTCTTACATCAGATATTCCTGTAATTGGCTCTGGTACAACAGGACAGTTTCCATATTACGCAGCAAACGGTACAGATCTTACCGCCACATCTTCGATATTTGTTTTTCCCGATAGCAGTATTGGCATTGGAACAACCACTTCGGCTTCACCAGCAAAACTCATTGTTGACGGCCGAGTAAAAGTTACTTCTTCAAATGGCTCGATGGTCATCGGTGATGTAACCGGAAACTCAAGGGGAACACGGGCGCTCGATATTCAAACCAATCGAACACTTGCTACTCAAATTGCTTCGGGTTTGAGTTCAGTAGCTGTTGGTGTCTCTAACACAGTAAGCGGTAACGGCTCAATGGTATTCGGAAACTCAAACACTGCATCCGGTAATACAAGCATATTGGTTGGTTCTTCTAATGCAGACGGT
>DATNQK010000406.1:0-8130 GCA_036704065.1 Stenomitos sp. | reverse complement strand
AGAGCAGCTCTACACAGAGGTACACATTCTCCCCTATCTCACCCAACAGCGTTGGCTAGAGGTTTCTGAGTTCTCCAATTTTGAGGTCAACCAACAACCGCTGCGCCTCAATGAACCTGTAACCCACTCCAAGCCTGCCTTAGCCATTGCCGCAACGCAATCTCGGCTCATGCTGTTAGGTAAACCTGGCGCTGGTAAAACCACATTCCTACACCACTTGGCGTTGCAGTGTGCGCGCGATCGCTTTCGAGCCGACTGTATTCCTGTGGTTGTCAGTCTGCGTACCGTTGTCCCTGAGGCAACCGAGCCTGCTGCAATTGACTTGGCAGCACATCTAGAACTGTGCTGGGTGAAAGATGGATTGCCTGCGCACACCCTCAAGCCCCTCTTGGACAGCGGCAAGATATTGGTGTTGCTAGACGGGCTCGATGAAGTGGGAACCGATGCCTTACCCAGCCTGCGCGATGCCTTACAGCGCTTTGCGGATGAGTACTACCAACTTCCGATGGTGATTACAAGTCGTCTGGGGGTGGCCTCTTTCACATTGCCTGGCTTTCATTATGCCGAGGTTGCGGATTTGACACAGTCTCAGGTGGAAGCCTTTGTGTCTCAATACTTTGCAGCGACTACGCCTGCACCGCAAGGTCCGCAACTTGCACGCCAGTTTTTAGAACAACTGAAACACCCCGATAACAGTGCACTTCGCGAACTGGTGGCTACTCCCATCTTGTTGCACCTGCTCTGTCGTATTTTTCAAGATCGCAAAACGTTCCCTACCAAACGGGCCAAGCTTTACCAAGTGGGGTTAGAAATTTTGGTCTCGCGTTGGGATCAAGTGCGGGGCATTCAGCGCAACTTGGCGACCGAAACTTGGTCCGTTACCGATAAGCTGAAAGTTCTCAGTCACATTGCGGCCCATTTCTTTGAACAAGAGCAGTACTTTTTCGATAAAACCCAAGTGGTGCAGGTCATTGCCCAGTATCTGCAAAGCGAAGGGATGGGGCCTTCCGATACAGAGCAATTGCGGTTCGCCAGTGAAGAGATTCTGAAGATCTTAGAGGTTGAGCACGGTCTTCTGGTGCAACGCGCCTACAATGTGTACTCTTTTTCTCACTTAACGTTTCAGGAATATTTAACCGCACGCAAAATTGCGGCAACGCCTGAACCCCTCTTGCCCGCTCGCTTAAAAGTACTTGCGCAGTATGTCGACACGCCGCGCTGGCGCGAAGTCATTGGCATGACCTGCGGTGCCTTAATCCAGCCTTATTTATTATTGAACTTGCTCCTACAAACCATTGAAAGGACGGTTCAAGATAAGGCGTCTGTGCAAACTCTTTTGGCACAAGTGCATCGCAAAGCCCAACACATCAAAGTGGACATTGATGCTGCTGCACTCCGGGCCTTTTACCTGGCACTCTCGCAAAATTTAGATTGGGGATTGGCGATCGCCTTAGATAGTCGCATTGCGCGATCGCTTCCTCATGCCTTGGAATTCGATTTAGCCCTTGCCCGTCTGTACCATCAATGCGGTCGTTTGGATGCAGAAGCAGACTATCGCTCGATTTTGCACCTCTACTTTGCATTGAATATCAAACCCAAACATGACGTGCCTGAATCATTTGAGACGGCATGGCAAGCGTGCCTTGCACAATTACCTCCCCTAGATACGGGCAAGGAAGCCCTATTGGCTTGGTGGCATGCCCGTGGTCCCGATTGGTGCAATCAGTTGCGTAAGCAGATTGTGCTTCATTGCTTTGGCAGCCCGCTGCTGTTCTCGGATACATTGCGCGTTCAAGTGGCGGCTTACTATAACGCATTGCGCTTTTTTGTCACTTGTCTGCAAGAAGCAACCTTAAGCCTCGACCAGCGTGAACAACTGTTGAGTCAACTGATTCAACCGCTGAATTTAGCGCGAAAAGACCATCTTTCTCATGGATCGCTTCTGTCTGCATCAGACTTTATGTTATCGGTCTCGTAGCGGCGTTCCTTGAGTCGATAGTTCGCTTGCTATTTCAGTGGTTGCTTTTTATAAACCTATTTCGTTATGACGCTTCACCCTCCCTCTTCCTCAGCGATCGCACCCTTGATTTTGGTCGTGGATGACGATCCAACCATGCGCATTTTGCTGAAAGCAGCGCTAGAAGAGGATAACTACCGTGTGGTTGTTGCACCCAATGGGGAGCAGGGGCTGTCGCAATACCTGAACCTGACCCCTGATATGGTGTTGCTCGATGTCATGTTGGGCAACATGACTGGCTTAGAACTGTGTGCGCAAATTCGGCAACATCTTGGTGGTACAACGCTACCGATTTTAATGCTCACGTCCCTCGACGACCAAGACTCGATTGATCAAGCCTTTGCGGCTGGGGCTACAGACTACATCACCAAACCCATTCACTGGGGTGTTCTGTCTAAACGGGTTGAGCGTTTATTTGAGCAAGTTCGTGCTCAACAAACGTATCAAGGCCATGGCATTGAAATGGTGCAGATCCAAACTTGGTCGCAATTGCTAGAACAGCTTGCTCTGGCCCAAGCACAGGGAATCTCTGTGTGGGAAACCCTGCGATCGCTGCTGCCCTACTTCCAATCAGCGTTTTATATTGATGTACCTATCTTGCTATTGCCGCCTGATAGTCCTGTTCTACAGAAGGTGCAAACTTGCCCCTTTGTGCGCGCCTATCCTGAGGGTTTGTTGCGTGATGTGACCGTCTCAGATCCGACTTGGGTTAATAGCCTGAGTATGCTACCCGAACTGCACTCCAAAACCATTGTGTTTGCGGAGGTGGTTGGCAAAACCCATCCCTGCGGCTTTTGGGCAGCAGGCTTGAGGACGGGTGTAACGTGGTCTAGCACCTTACAACAACAGTGGGAGTTTCTCGGTCGAATCTGGGGATACTGGCTGAACTCGTCTTGCTAATGCAGGGGTTGCGGTTGCGGCTCGAATGGTCTAGACCTATCACAGTTCAAAGTTTTGCCTACTCTTTGGGGATGCAGACTAACCCTATGAGTTCTTGGGGCAGCTCAATCACAGTGCGACGATCCAATTAGTCCCCCATGATTGCTTCTTCTTGAACCTTGAGTTGTGCGGTAATAAAGGGAGTTTTAGGGGCCAGGAAAAAACCCGTCAAACTTGCGAACAAAATAGGGGTTAAGGGGCCAACCTCGGTCAATTTGGCTAACAGTAAGGTAGTACTAATGGGGGTGCGCGTTACCGCAGCATTTAAGGCTGCCATTGTACAAATCATGGCAAAGGCAGGATTGATGCTTGGAACCGATAGGGCAATGGCTTTCCCAATACAAGCGCCCACAAAAAAGAGAGGAATAATAAATCCTCCTCGCCACCCTCCAATCACTGTGGTACTGATGGAAGCCAGCTTCAGCACAGCCAAGCTCAGCAGGGTCGAGACGCTCAGATTTAGGCTAATGACCTCAGTCAATTCGTCGTGACCAAAAAATCGCGTCAGTGGCGCAACAGTGGCGAACCCACCCAAGACGAGGCCTGCGAGGGTTGTGCGTATATAGATGGGGCCTCTGAGTTGGGCAAAGAGGCGATCGCAAATCCGAAAGATGGCGATAAATAGCCATCCTGCCATCGCACCCAGGATGCCAAAGCCCATTGCCCATGCAAAGTCATTTATATTTGCGAGAGTGTATTGCGGGAAATGCCAAGTCGGAGAAATGCCCAAATTTGTAATGGCCGCAAATACCAAGTAGCTGGCACAGCTTGCAATAATGGCAGGCATCAGCGCTTCGTAGTATTCCACGATATGTTGATGATGCAAAATCTCCAGCGCAAAAAAAGCACCCCCCAAGGGTGCGCCAAATAATGCCGTGAAACCCGCCGCCATGCCAGCCAAACTCAAAGACCGTAGATCTTCTCCCTGTAGATGTAAGCGATCTGCAAACCAAGTGCCAAAGGAACCTGTGACCTGCACTAAAGGTGCTTCAGGCCCTGCACTTCCCCCAGCGGCAATGCTGATCAGAGAGCTTGCCAGCATGGAAGGATTACGGGTTACATCTAAGCGGCCATTGCGGGAGTGGATATTATCGACAATGAGTGCAATCTCGCCAGGATTTCCTAAAAAGTGAATAATCAACCCAATGGCTAATCCTGCCAAGGCCATTACTCCCATCAAAATTGGCCCTTGAACAGTTGCAAGCCTTTCCATAAAGAAGGCTAAAACACTCCAGTATAATCCTGCAAAAAGGCCACATCCCAAACCGATAGCAATCCAATAGAACAGAATTCTGGAGAGGGTAAAAGGGTTTCGCTGCGACAGAAAAAGATGCCAAGAAGCAACCAGCCTTTGGCAACGAGAGACTAATTTTGGCATGAAATTTATCAGTGGCTCAAAACTCTCTCTTCGGAGTTTTAAAGCAGCTTAATTTTAACTTCTCCTATTGGCCTAAGTTGGTGGTTAGGCACAAGACCCACCTTTGGGTAGAATTCATGCCGTGAAACGTTCAACCTTTAGGGCTATTGAAAGTCGTCTTTCTCTCTTTTTCTTCTTCTTGATAAGACCGAGGGCAGTAAAGTTGTCCAAAACTACCCTCGGCCCAACAGGGCATTGTATTTCAATGCCCCTGTCGGTGGGTTAATAAACCACTCTGGCTGGCGTAATCAGATAGTTGCCGCTGACCTGATAAACACCGGGTACATATCGAGTGGTAGGGTATGCACACATCACGCGCCGATTCGGTAACAGAATGACTACTGTACCTGGCTCGCACGCTGTTTCACTAAGGCGGTTATAGGCCAGAATTTGTGGTCCGTAGGTGTAAAGTGTGGATGCACGTGGGTAGCGATAAGCAGAGGGATATCCTCCGTAATAGCCGCCGCCTCCCCCTATTCCACCGACTAGGCCTCCGACCAAGCCAGTAATAAGGTCATTCCAGATATAGCCTCGACCGCTCCAGTAATCACGTTCGTACCAGTACCCAGGCCCACTCCAAAAAGCGCGATCGCGATAATAATTCCGGTCTCGCCAATTGCGATCGCTCCAATAGTCATGGGTTCGATAGCCGTAGTAGTTGCGATAGATCTGGCGTTGTCGTTCCGTCAAATCGTTAAGCCGCTGATTAAAAATGCGGTCCTGTCTCAGTCGTGCTTCTCGTTCTCGCTCTAGACGCTGACGCCAAGCCTCCCGCTGCCGTTGAAACTGATCCGTCGCATCTTGTTGACGACGATTATTGAAGGGCTGCTGTGGTCGAACCGTGGCATCTCTGTCGACATCGCGATTATTAAAGGGCCGTTGGGGTTGATCTGTCGCATCCCGTTGGGCATCACGATTGTTAAAGGGCCGTTGGGGTCGATCTGTCGCATCCCGCTGCGCATCGCGATTATTGAAGGGGCGTTGGGGTCGATCTGTCGCATCTCTTTGGACATCACGATTATTAAAGGGTTGTTGTGATCGATCAATATCGTTTTGCCGACGATTATTGAAAGGTCGCTGGGGGCCATCTGTAGGATCCTGACGATCTATCTGCCGCTGTGGTTGATTCCCTGGTTGCGACGTATTGTCGCCTTGACCCTGAGGCTGAGAATTGTCCTGAACCCTGGCTGGTTGATTTTGAACCCCCGCTTGAGCGAGGAGATGATTTGTAGGTTGCAACATTCCATATGTCAAAGATTGACCCTCCGATTTAAGGAGCAGTCCTTCCTTCGTCGTTGCAGCTTGAACTTTGGATAGGGAACTACCCAAGCCAACCGTTGTCATTAGAGCCATAGCACCTATGGCATGAATGGCTTTCGCTTTCATCGCTAACCTCTGGATACCTTGATACCTGCTTAAAGAGATCTAAACGACCTCCTAAAGGGCAACGTTGTTGACGTTTATTGAAGGCCGAGATAAGCCACAAACTTCTGTCTAAAGTTTGTTCTCTGCTAACGCATCGCCTCTTTATTACACCCTTGCTTAGAAAGTCGAGTAGATAATGAGACTTTTGTGATAAGGACTTTTTGGGACGCTTAATCTTGCGAATAAATTTATTCTATTTCTTGGTTTTGTGAACTACTTCAGCCATTGGTTGGAAGTTCAAGAAACCCAAAGAAAGACATTAAAAGTTTTGTCTAAATCTTTGGAACTTTAAGAATGGATTTACGTCTATACCCAAGATGTACTTTGCAACTTTAATGAGAATCTCTCTGGGGCCTAGGCTTGCACTGTAGCGGTAAGGCTGAGAAAGACCTCAGTTATTGAGTGAGAGGTGTAATCACTCAGCGTTTTATTTGAATTGAAGTACTACTTTTACCTTGATCCTAATAGTAGACACATGCCCTCTATTTTTTTGAAATTAGAGGGCTTGAGCCTTCATGTTTTCTATGTGTTTTTATTTTGTTTGAGAACTCAAATTAATTAAAGGACGACTCGCAGTGATGCTTCGTTTGTCTAAGTCGATCATGCTAACGCCTTTAGCATTTTCCTTCTGATAGATCGCAATGAGTCTTCCGGGGGACACCATTTCCTGGCCAAAGAATTGGTCTACATCGTCTAATACTTCTACATAGTCCTTGCCGCTGGGTGAGGAAATGCCTAACGTTATTGAGTCGTTGTGATTGAGCTGTCCATCTTGGTTGGTGTCTGCCTTAATCACCTGATGCACTAACCATCGCACTACAGATTGTCCCTTGATCTTTTGCGTATATTGATCGGTGTGGACAATAATGTAGGCGTTGCTCTCGAACAGCCGCTGAGAGCTTAAAGAGCCACTATCTAAGAAGACGAGGTTTCGAGTTTGTCCTCCAGATTTGTAGTTTTCTAAAGACTTAAGCCCCTCAGATCTCTCATCAGTTGTGCCTACGGTTGCCATCAGATAGGGCGTTCCTGACAAGGGTTGAAATTCACTCAATACAGGTGTGTCAGAGGCAGGACTTGCCGTTGCTACTTTGAGGGGTTCTTTCCTAGAACTACAGCCAGTACTTAATCCAAAAGCAGCCAGTAGGGTGCTGAGTATGGCGATCGCCGCTAATGGTTGACGCATGGTTCCTCACTCCTCTTTACTTCCATCCTGATAGCAGGTTGAATCCGTTTTAACCTGCATTGCCAGAAAAGCAGAAAAATTTAGCTTTTTCCTTCATTGCCTCATATCGGCTGTATTTCCCAATTTAGACGCACCAGATGCCATTGAAGCGGTTCCAGAATTACTCTAGAGTGAACGCAATGGAGTGTTGTTAATTCCGTTCATTGCTTGACGTAGATAAGCGGCAACGGATTGACCGATTCGCATAAATTGGCGCAGTTGCTCCATGTCTATAGGTAGGATGTGCAGCAATGAAGCGACCTGGAAATGTTTATCGGTGGTACCTCGTTTGGGGACTCAGTGGTCCCCTCCTGTTTCTCAACTTTTGGGTATTAGGTCAACTCTTTGTTTACTTTGAGCAGGTCATTACCATCCTGACCAGTGCTGCCATCTTTGCCCTGTTGCTGAGCTACCCCACGCACTGGTTGGAAAAGCGACATGTGGGACGAGTGCCAGCCATTTTGCTAGTGTTAACTACCGTGGTCGCCGGAATTACCCTCCTAGGGTTTACGGTGATTCCCTTAGTGTTTGACCAAGCAACCCAACTGCTCAACCTCTTGCCGCAGTGGTTAGATAGTGCAACGCAACAACTGTCTTGGCTGCAACAAATTGCCCTACGACATCGGCTGAACCTGAACTTAAATCAGATTGTGGGTCAGTTTGAGCAACTTGCTCAAACCATTGTTTCATCGCTCCCTGGTCTTGCCATTGGCACCCTAGGTCGGGTTTTCGACTTCGTTTTAATTTTGGTCTTGACCCTGTACATGCTGCTTTATGGTCAGCAGATGTGGCAAGGCCTCATCGATTTACTGCCGTCGCGATTTGGGCAGGCCTTCAATCAGTCTCTTCAGTTTAATGTGCGGCAGTTTTTCATTAGTCAGTTCCTGCTGGCCTTATTCATGCTGGTGGGGCTAATCCCCATTTTTGTGCTCTTGCAGGTCAAATTTGCCCTCTTGTTTGCTCTCATTATTGGGCTATTTGAACTCATCCCTTTCATTGGGGCGACCTTGGGCATTTTGCTCGTCACCCTACTCACGCTCATTCAAGGGTTTTGGCCGGCCCTGTGGGTGGGGCTTGCCAGCGTTGTTCTCCAACAAGTGCGAGACAATA
>DATNQK010000405.1:0-1837 GCA_036704065.1 Stenomitos sp. | reverse complement strand
GCTTCCAAGGGCGAGTGGCAAAAATTTTGAGTTACAAAAGAGCCGGATTCATATCGCCCGATGATAAAAATGAGCGCCTTTATTTTCTTGCTTCAGAAGTTAAAGACAATAAATTTGAAACTCTGAAACAGGGAGATATCGTTACTTTTACGATTGGCAAAGGCAAGGAGGGTACGCTCCTTTTTGCTAATAAGGGACTTGCGGAAAAATAAAGTACCGATTAAATGGGGATAATCTTGATATCCCATTTGGGTAAAGTTTCAGAACGTTGCCATGAGGGTAGATATTTTTTTAACTCATGAGGTAAGACTTTTATTCCTTTCTCGTAAATGGTCTCAACTAAATGTACAATGGGTTTAATTCCTTGCCACGTCATTTGAGCTGCCCAGTTTATGGCAGTTTCAACTGAATCTAAAATAGCACCATTCCAATAGTGTTCAAGTGCTGCTGGGCAGCGTTCAATTGGGTTATACTTACTATGATATGGTGGATAGTAAATTAGTCGGATTCTTAAGCCAATTGCCTGAGATAACTCGATGATGCGTTTGATGAATTGTGTGCGATTGCTTCTGATTGCCGGACCACCATCAAGGTCAATCACTAATTCTTCGAGTTCGGTGTAATCAGATTGGTTATTGTGCCACCAATCTGTTAGACAATCAACAATAAAATCTGTAGTTTCAGCGGACTGTCCCATATAAATCGATAGTCGATCGCTTTGAGTGTTAAGAATGCCAAATGGGACTAATATACCTTGCCACTCGGTATCATGATCGTCAGCCGATTTCGGTTCGATGGTTCTGGCTTTACCGCCCCGTGACAGGTTGCCAATTTTTACTTTCGCTTTGGTATCAATTGATATTCGCAGAGACTTGACATCTCGATCGGAGGCTTGATTCTCCTTTAATACATTCTCAAAAATCGCATCAGTTTCGGGAATTTTTTTCAAGGGCTTGGTTTTTTGTGTTTTTTTAGGCGATACCCCATTCGATTTAAAATCGCGCCAATTGTCTGACGAGAAGGTAATTGCTCACTGTCGTAGTTCTTCTGACTCACTAATGCCGCTCGTACCGCGTATGCCGTGATCCGGGCATACAAAAATGTCGATTGAAACTTGGGGTCTGCCTGGGACTGTGGATCGACTAGAGAGCGAATATCGGCTTCTAAGTTGGGCAGCAAAATTTCACTTTTGTGTCGTCCCCGAACCCGATAATTATCAACACAAATCAGTCCGGTTCGTCGTTCATGTAAGCCCAGTTGAACACTGTCTCGGTTCCACCCCATAAATGTTTCTACTTTGCGGGCTGAACCATTAAAGTAGTCTTCAGCCACTTTTGCCATAAAGTCTCGACGGCGATAGCCCGTCAGTTTGTGGGCAGCATCCTTAAACGTCGATTTAACTGTCTCACTCAAGATCATTTCTGGCATCCCCATCACAGAGGTCACAACCGCTCATGTCAGATTTTTTGTTTCCTACTCTTCTAGCCTAACTGGGATTGTATTTAATTGCAAGCCCCATAGGAGAGCGAATGCTTGCAATTGGAGTCTACTGTGTTGAATTCTCAAGGCGTAAGCTGCTGTCACGCTGAAGGTGTCATAGGTGGCAAGTCAGAATTATTTTTAGCCTGATCTATTGCCTCTCGATGTTCGCTCCTAAGTTTGGGTTTTAAATACAAGTTTTCAATCAAAGCTGCCACTCCCGCAAACCAAGGTGGCACAATTACAGCTCCAATAATTCCTAATACTTGAACTCCTCCCAATACAGACAGCAATTGATATAAAGGATGCACACCAACCGATGAACCAACCAGCAAAGGATCGAGCACGTAAGTTTCTA
>DATNQK010000404.1:0-2356 GCA_036704065.1 Stenomitos sp. | reverse complement strand
CTTTAACAGCACTCTTTGGACAGCCTGCACCTGCAAAGCATCCCTAGCCCCCCCCGTACGACACACACTACACATCTATATCTTTCCTTTTGTGATGCATTACAACTTGGAGTCTTAGATCGCTATGCAATCATCCTATTTGTCGCAACGACCCGCAGATCTCGATAGTCAGCGCCTACCCCATCACGTTGCTGTGGTTATGGATGGCAACGGAAGGTGGGCCAGTCAACGGGGCTTCCCTCGCGTGGCTGGACATCGTCAAGGCGCAAGAACCCTGAAGGCCCTCCTCCGATGCTGTAAAGACTGGGGTATTCCTGCCTTAACGGCCTATGCCTTTTCCACAGAAAACTGGCAGCGCCCCCTGCAAGAAGTAGAATTCCTAATGCGATTATTTGAGCGTCTCCTGCGCCGCGAACTCGCTGAACTACACCGCGAGGCCGTGCGCATTTCCTTTATAGGCGACCTCTCTGCTCTGGCCACTCCACTACAGCAGCAAATAGAAGAGGCAGTCACACTTACAGCCCACAATCAAGCCTTGCATTTTACCGTTGCGCTCAATTACGGGGGTCGCGCAGAACTCACCCAAGCCTGTCGCCGCATTGCGGCTCAAGTACAGCAAGGTTCACTACCACTGGATGCAATTGATGAGAATTGCATGGCACAACACCTCTATACAGCGGGGCAGTGCGAACCAGATCTCCTCATCCGCACCAGCGGTGAACAGCGCATCAGCAATTATCTACTGTGGCAGCTTGCTTACACAGAACTCTATTTCACAGATACCCTATGGCCAGATTTTGATCGCACAGCATTCCATGCCGCATTGCGCCACTATCAAACCTGCGATCGCAGGTTTGGTCGTCTTTGCACCTCGAAATCGGCCTAATAACTCCTTTAGTTCTAGCCCTGGCTTAGGGAAGGGGAACTGTAGAGAGCGAAGTTGTCTCCAAAACTGGAATACAGGGCGCTCCCTCACAGCGATTCACTTCTACCAACACATGGGACAGCGCTGCAATATGAGAGAGGCGTTGCTTGTAATACTCCGGCGGTTGAGGATAGTGGGTCACTAACGCAATGGTTGCCGACAAGTGTTCAGGGCTCACATGCCAAACATGTAAATCGGTAATGCGATTGTCAGCATCCGACTCAATGGCGGTCATGATGGCAGCACGAACCGATTTATCTGCCCCACCATCGAGCAAGAGAGATCCTGTTTCACCAATCAGACCATAGGCCCATTTCGCAATCACGACAGCACCGACAACACCCATTGCAGCATCTAACCACACCCACCCTAAAAACTTGCCAGCCACTAACGCAATAATGGCCAAGACAGAAGTGAGGGCATCTGCCACCACATGGGTATAAGCAGCCCGTAAATTATGATCTTGATGCACATGACGCCCTGAACCGTGATCATGTCCGTGGTGGTGTCCATGTTCTGCATGGCTATGAGTTGCCACATTATGCCCAGACTCATGAGCATGCTCGTGCCCGTGAGCGTGGCTGTGGGTGTGCCCGTGATGATCATCCGTTAACAGAAACGCACTCGCGATATTCACGGCTAACCCCAAAATCGCGATACCAATCGCTTCATCAAACTGAATCGTGTGGGGTTGAAACAAGCGAGTGATCGATTCGAGGGCCATCACGAAGGCAATGACCCCTAAAACAACGGCACTGGCAAAGCCACCCAGAATACTCACCTTGCCTGTGCCAAACGTGTAGTTGGGGTTACTGGCATGATGGCGCGCATAGCGATAAGCAAAAAAAGTAATCCCAAATGCACCCACATGGGTTGCCATGTGCCACCCATCTGCTAGCAACGCCATGGAACCCAACAGCGAGCCTGCGGCCACCTCAATAATCATCGTAATGGCCGTTAACACCAACACCATTTGGGTGCTTTTTTCAGCGCGATCGCGATCTGGCAGGAAGTGATGGGGATGCTGCCATTGCTCAAGGAGATGAATGTGCATAGCGGAGTGGGTAGCCGAAGTGGCCTTACATTAGGAAGATACCGCCAATATTGTACCTGTGAGGCAAGCATCGCTGAAATCGGCCCCAGAGAAGTTACTCCCCTCAAGTTCTGCACACAGCAAATTGGCTCGGGTGAAAGTTGCACCTGCTAGGTTCGCACCGCGAAGATCTGCCTCTTCCAAGTTGGCCTCTGTGAGCATCGCCCCTTGTAAATTGGTAGACCTTAAATCTGCACCTTTGAGATTTGCATTGCTAAGGTTTGCACCCCGCAAATCAGCCAGCCGCAAGTCTGCACCTTGAAAGTTAACATTCACCAAGTTTGCACCAGACAAAGACGCGCCTGTACGAATCTTCATTGCGGTCACGGCGCTTCAGG
>DATNQK010000403.1:0-18820 GCA_036704065.1 Stenomitos sp. | reverse complement strand
ATATCTCTCCCTCTCGTTGTCTACGGGAGGGAGGGTTCCTGTGCTACGGCTGTAGAGCCCCATACCTCAGCGAGTCGCTGATCGCGGCCGCAGGTAAAGCGATAGAAGCGATATTGTACGGGGTGGGTTTGGTAATAATTTTGGTGATAGTCTTCAGCTGCATAAAACGTTTGGGCAGGCTGAATCTCTGTGGCGATGTGGCCTAAGCCGGACTGTTCCAAAGCCTGCTTCGAAGCTTCCGCTTGCTGGCGTTGCTGCTCATCGTACACAAAGATGTTGGTGCGATACTGAGAACCGCGATCGCAAAACTGGCCCCCTGTATCGAGAGGGTCGACATTGTGCCAAAACACGTCCAGGAGGGTGTCATAGCTGACTTGAGTCGGGTCGTATACCACTTCCACCGATTCCGCGTGGCCAGTGGCACCCGCAGAAACTTGACGATAGGTCGGATTAACGGTGTGACCGCCCGTATAGCCCGATGTAGTTGAAACGACACCCGGCAGTTGGTCGAAGGGTTTTTCCATGCACCAAAAACAGCCACCTGCAAAGGCTGCTTTGGCTAGGGGTGCGGCGATCGCCATGCCACAAGGTTGAGCAAACACCCAAAGCCCCAACACCAGGGCCATCATCCAACGTATGGGTTTGAAGTTAACCATCGCACCCCAACGTCTCACGGGTTGCCCGTCCTGTGGTGGGGTTGGTTCCTGTGGCTCTCTCGCACAACTGTTCTTGGGTGCGCTTGCTGAGATCGACATCTGTAAAATCGGCTCCGGTGATAATTGCCTCTTCAAATTGTGTACTGGCCGCAAAGGCTCCTTCCAGGAGCGTATTGGTTAAATTCGCTTGTACCAATCGTGCCGAATCTAGGGTTGCCACCCGTAAATCTGCGCCTTCCAAATTGACATCTTCCAGGTTTGCGCCAAAGAAGCTTACACCGCTTAAGTTCGAGCCTTTGAAGGTTGCGTTTTTGAGGTTCGCCTTAGTAAAGCTAGAGTCTGTTAAGTTCTGACCCGCAAAATCGGCATTGAGCAGAATTTCTTTCGTGTAGTCATTGGCTTGAGCGGAAGTTGTACCGCTAACCCACAGCAGTACACTTAGCGCGAGGGCCGTTAAACTGGCCAGCCAAGTGCGTATCCGGCGATGATGATGCCTTTCCTGATGCAGCATAAGGACATTCCTGAACCACTCCCTTCGATTAACGATTAAACCGCATCGTGAATCCCCCTGTCATCGGGTGATTGAGAGGTGGGCAAAGCTTTTTCTAGTCTCGTTGGCTTAAACCCGTGTTGCTTGGGCAAAGCGCTGGATGCCAGCCCAATCGGCATGGATTTGGATCTGTTGGTACTGACCTTCTTGCTGGAGCAAGGCAACCACAGCTTCGGCTTGGCCTAACATCATTTCTAGTAGCAAGGTACCCCCCGACTTTAAGTATTGCGGGGCTTGGGACACAATGATGCGTATGGCGTCTAGACCATCTGCGCCACCATCTAAGGCCAAATGGGGTTCATGATGGGCGACTTCTGGTTGGAGTGCCGGAACCATCTCACTGGGAATATAGGGCGGGTTGCTCACGATGCCATCTAGGCGATCGCGCCACTCTGCTAATGGCTCGAACCAAAGACCCTGATAAAATCGAACCCGATCCGTCAAATTTAAGGTTTGGGTATTGGTACGGGCAATTTTTAAGGCATCTGTACTGCAATCAACCGCGTGGACAACCGTTTGCGGAAAACTACGGGCCAACCCTAATGCGATCGCACCGCTCCCTGTGCCTAGATCGGCCCACTGCATTGGGGCTAACGCAGAGAGTTCGTGTTCTGCGATCGCTGCTTGCGCTAAATCGATCAGCAATTCGGTTTCTGGACGAGGAATCAAGACCCCTGGCCCCACCGTTAGCCTAAAATCTCGCCAATCCATCTTGCCCAGCAAATACTGAATGGGCACTCGCTGCTGGAGGCGCTGCTGCCAGAGCAAAGACAGCTCCTCCAGGGAGCGTTGCAGTGTCACCTGAGGCCGTTGCTGCACCGACCCTAACCTCAGCGCTAAACGGTCTAGGTCGGTCACGGCCAGCAATAGCCAATCTAACTCCTGGTGTAACTCAAGGCGACCTTCAGCCTCTTGAATACAGTCCTCTACAAAGCGACTGGCCCACAGCCGCCATTGCCAAAGATCCGCGCCCGAGCTCCACTCTGCACCCATGCAACGATTAAACTATTTAGGTTGCGTAGCAGGAGGCTTGGGTTGAGCCTGAGTTGCAGGGGCGGGTTTTGCACCTGCTGCACCGCCTGCACCTTTCTGCTGCTCAAGGGCAAACTGAAGCGCTGCGCGGTCGGGCACTAGCGTGATTTGTTGAATGCCAGCACTGTTATCTTTGAGCAAAGAATCTAAAATTCTTGACAAAGAAGTGACTTCCACTTTGGTGCTGCTGCTGAGCTTCGGATCGCGCTGCTTTAGCTGATCCAGCATCCCTTGCAAATCCTGTTTATTGAAGTAGAAAGGAATGACCTTGTTTGTTCCTTGTTCAATGGTCAACAATCCTTTATCGGCTCCGCCAGTGGCGTAAAACAAAGGAATATCATTAAACTCTTTAATATTTTGGCCATTTTGCTTCAATACAGCCAGTGCGTCTTGAAGCTGCTGTTTGGGTGGCAAAAATTCAAAAATGAGCGTGTCCGCTTTGGACTTGTTCTTGGTCTTAATATCGTAAGCTTGGCGCATCGATAGCGTGAGTACTTTGGCATCTTTACCCACGTCTGGCTTCTGCGTTTTCAAGGTATTAACCAGCGTCTGCGCATCCTGTTGGCTCATGAAGAATGTCGCAACTTGGAGCTGCTTGGTTTTATCCTTGGGGTTGGCAATGGATGCAAGAATCGGAATGCCCTCTTTGTTGGTGACGGCAAAGACCGGAATGGGGTCTAGGCGCTTGAGCGCATCTGCTTCAGGTAAGGCTAGGACGGCTTGAGGGTGCGTTAGAGTTGGTCCGAGTACGGCTCCCCCTAGTAGGCTTAATGTCAAGCCCAATCGGACGAATGACTTCATAAGTTATGTCTCTCACTTATCAATTGGCAGCACACCGTTAACAGGCTGGTCAGGATTGGCTTTTCATCCGGCATGCTTCAGGTCACTGAAAGCTTACCTCATTCTGAATAAAACCAACCAATCTTACTTACGCTTTTCAGCAACGTGATATGGCACCCTATACAGGCTACCTGTAGCAACGGGATCTAACGGTTGAGCTAGATTTACGTAGGGACGGTTGGCATTGCTAAAGGTTCCGTGGGGGGGCGCTCAGGGCACATGGTTCATCGCAAGAATTGTATCTGCCAACTATACCCTGACGACTGCAATGGCTTTTCTTTCTTCCATAGACGAAGCGTCTGCTCCTATAACAAGTGAGCAGACGCTTTCCAAGATTGTTTCACCTTGGCTAGATCAGTCTTGAATCTGTCGTTAGAAGTTCGGTTTAGATGCTTTAAATTTATGAGTCATACCAGGCCCACCAGGGCATTCCACCTCGGTTGATCCATTGCTGAGCTCGAAGATTTTGTTCTTGTCTAAAGCGTTCTAATGAAGGGGAACGCCCATACTTTCGGGCTTCTATTGCTTGGGGACTTTGCTGCGGTATTTCGGGAATTTGCAGTTCAGTTTTGCCGAGTTCGTAACAGCGCTTAAATAATAGGGCTCGATGCTTATTTGATAAATCTTTAACAAAAGCATTAGCCAGTGATCGCCGGATAGGAGCAAATACACGCATCAGAAAATGGGTTTTGTGGAGGGAATATGCAGACTCTGGAATTAGCTCTAATTCTTGATACAGTTTCGATCCAGCGTTCACATCTACCCCCTATTAATCACAAGACTTTTTAATGCTGTATTTCTAAGATTTTCAAGTCTATGTGGATTATACCCATCTCAAAATCCTTTCCATCACTCGTTAGCAATTCATTAATCGCCCTCGCACATTCGCTAACGCTACAGATCCCCCACCTAGAAATAAGGTACGAAATTCTGTAACCCCGTTGCGAATAACGAGATCAACCAACAACGCTAAAGATAGGAAAAAAACGGAGAGGAGAGGATTCGAACCTCCGGGACCCTTGCGAGCCCATCTGATTTCAAGTCAGACGCAATCGACCACTCTGCCACCTCTCCAACAGGAGGGCGTCCTTTACGGACGTATCAGGTCTATATTACCCTAACCTACAGCAAAGACGATGTATCTGTGTCGTATTGCTGTTGGCGATCGCATTTATTTTGTACCCCAAAATCTGCCTTGAACCCATCCTCCGCCCCTGCTTCTACCTTCTGTTTAGGGTTCGACCCTGGCCGCGATAAATGCGGCTTAGCCATCGTTGACCAAGATCGCAGTGTGTTGTGCCATGAAGTGGTCCCTGCGGCCAATGTGATGGTCACCATCGAAGCATTATGCCAACGCTATCACCCCTATGTATTGGTGATGGGCAATCAAACCACCGCCGAGCTATGGCGAGAGCGCTTAGCAGCGCAAGTGGCCTCAACCTTACCGATTGTGTTGGTAGATGAATCCTTTAGCACCCTTGAAGCCCGAACGCGTTACTGGCAGCTCTACCCCCCTCAAGGTCTGATGCGACTGATTCCCCAGGGGATGCGAGAAGTGCCGCGCCCCATTGACGATTTAGTGGCTGTCATTTTAGTCGAGCGCTATTTGGATAACAAGTGCCTAGACGATATTGCTCGTAGACATTGCTAGCTGCTCGATGGACAAAAGAGTGGCGATACGTTAACCCCTCTAGGTCTTTGCTATAGCCGCCGCCAATCACACAGGCCACTGGATACCCTCGGCCCACGCAAGTGCTCAGTACCTGCATCTCACGCCGATATAAGCCCGTATCGGTGAGGGCAAGCTTGCCCAGTAGATCGTCAATATGAGGATCAACCCCTGCATCGTAAAGCACAAGATCGGGTTTGACTTGCGTCAGCAAGTCGGGGAGATACTCGGCCAAGGTTTGGAGGTAAGGTTCGTCCTCGGTACCTTCGGGTAATGCAACGTCGAGGTCACTCTGCTGCTTGACCGCCGGAAAATTCGCCTCGCAATGCATCGAGAATGTAAAGACGCTGGGGTCGTTTTCAAAGATGGCTGCGGTGCCATCGCCTTGATGAACATCTAAATCGACAATCAGAACGGTTCGGACCAGCTTTAACGCTTGCAAGACGCGTGCGGTGATCGCCAGGTCGTTGAAAATGCAAAAGCCTGAGCCGTAAGTGGCAAACGCATGATGGGTTCCCCCTGCCGTGTTGCAAGCCAACCCATATTGCAGCGCCAAATGCGCCGTTAAAACCGAACCGCCTACAGCGGTGCAAGTGCGTCTTACAAGGGCTTCGCTCCACGGCAGCCCGATCCGACGTTGTGCTTTAGCATCGAGTTGCCCCGATTGATAGGCCGCCACATAGGCTGGGTCATGTACAAGCTCAATCCAGTCGATGGGAGCAATAGCGGGTTGATAAACCTGCTCCAGCCCAATCACACCATCCTTGAGTAGGAGTTCATAGAGGTTGCGAAACTTGGCCATGGGAAATCGATGGCCATCGGGTAGCGGTACAACGTAATGGGGATGGTAAACAATGGGAAGGGCCATGCCATCACGGTAAGTATTGTGAAGCCAAACGGACTGAAACGAGCGGCGTCTACAGCAAGGGTTGGAGTGCCTCAAGGGCCGCAGCGGCAGAGGCAAACCGCTGATCTGCTTGGGGATGGGTGAGACGTTGAATGATCCCTGCCATTTCGGGACTAATATTGGGCACATTCTGCACGTCTAGACGAAACTCGTCGTCGCCGAGTTTGTAAAAGGCGTCGGGTTCTTGCCCCGTTAACAAATAGACCAGTGTGGCCCCCAACCCATAGAGATCAGACCCAGGGGAGCCGCTGCCGATGTGTTGTTCTGGCGATGCATATCCGATGGAACCGCTCAAGGTTCCTGAATCGGGCGTTAGACCTCTAAGGTCGCAGAAGCTGACCAAGACGACTTGGCTAGAGCCATGGGCTACGCGAGGTCGTATCAAGTTAGAAGGTTGTAATCGGCAGTGAATGTAAGGTTGTGTTTGTGTATGCAGGTAGTCTAGGAGCCGACACAGTTCTAAGGCCCATTGCACCGCCTGATACTGCGAAATAGGGCCTTGTTTCCTTACCCATTCACCTAGATTGGGGCCGTGAATCATTTCACTGACCAAGTAAGGTTGTCGATCCAGTTCGAATGCCTCAAAGAACTTGGGCATGCCTGGATGCTCCAGTTGGCAAAGCAGCCGCGCTTGTTCTTCAAATTGCGCAATCAGGTCTGGATGGTTGCGCCATTCGGGTCGCAGTGTTTTGAGTACCACGGTGTGGCCGTCTCGCCAAGCGAGTAGCGTGTTGCCCACAGTATTAAGCGACTTTAAAACTTGGTAAGGACCAATAGTCCGTAGTGGCTGAACCGGAAAGCCACAGTTTGTACAAATCAGTGATCCTGGGGCCGAGTCTTGATGATTGCAGGTTTGCTCTGGTAATACCGCTGGCTCATTCTGAAGTGATTTAAAGATGGGATAGCGCCCTTCTACATAAAAAGGCTCACGGTTTTCTGAACTGACCACCACCGCCTCGTTGGTGAGGTTAGAGTTGCCTAAAACCAGATCGGAGGCATGATCGGCCACATGGGCAGATTCTAAGATATCGACCTCCGTTTTATAGAGCCGCTCTCCGGAGGCTGAACTAGATTGGGCTGGGCTTCTCTCTGGTTCGACGGATGGATTCTCGTTAATGTAGATTTGGATGTTGGGCCCAGAGCGTGCCAGCCGCATGATGCTGCCGTTGGTCAAAGGGGCTTGATGGATGCGTTTGCCGTCTAAGTAGGTGCCGTTGGTGCCCAAATTGACGACTTCCCATTGCTCACCAACCAACCGAATTTCAACGTGGTATCTCGAGACCACAGCACTGTAGAGCACAACGTGGTTATCGACAGCTCGACCAATGCGGATGGCGGGATCTTGCTCAAAGCTCCAGCTTTGAACGGGGGTTGATTGAACGGGATGCAGGAGCGTTAGCGTAATCACTTCTTAAAAGAATACAAATAAATTGAATTTAAGTTAGTTCATTTTAAAGATAAACGTGATAAGTTCTCCCTTTCCTAAACTGATGCGATCGCCAATCCGAAGCCGATATCGAGAGTTGGGGGTCAAAGGCATATTGTTGAGATAAGTTCCATTCGCGCTGCCAACATCTTCTACGAAGAAATCTCCATTGTCATTGTGAAGGGCTGCATGAACTCGAGAAACCACTTCTGCACTTGAAAAAACACTAACATTAATATCGGGAGGAACACGATCATTGGGTTTTCCAATATGGATAACCTTTTGAGTGAGGGGTAATCGAATTAAGGTGCTGCTTTGCACATGCAGCAATATAACCGATTGGTTCTGAATCTGAGTATTAGGGGTTTCATCGTCTGACCATTCGTGTTCACTATCCACCGGTTCTGCAGGGTCTGGATAGGGGGCCGAATCCGCATTCACGGAGGTTTCCCCCGTAGGGGTTGGAGTCTCTAGCGGGGTGATGGGTGCGTTAAGGTTCAAAATTGGTTCTGGCGGAAAGGGCTCTGGCAACAGCACCTCACTATTGGTCCCTTTGCCGTCAACCCCTTCAACTCGATGGTAGGCATTTAACTGTAGATTGAACCCGCATTGACCGCAAAACCGAGCTGAACTGGATACTGGGGTGCCGCAGTTGTTGCAACTTTGTGTATCTGGCAGATGAACACCACAAGCCTCGCAGTACGATGCTTCATCTAAATTGTGGTGTAGACAAGTCGGACAGACAATCATAGGGAACCAGTAGGACTTTTGACGGGCTGCTAAAACATTGTTTAAGGGTTCGTTAGACCTTGAACAACAGCCAATTCAATGTTGACTTGAAAACAGTCTAAACACCTGCCGTGAAAAAACGGAATTGAACGATGGAGCCACTATTGTCGCATCTTAATCGGCCATTTGGCGACTGAGGCAGAGCCTGTGCGGGTTGAAGGGGTTCCAAAGCAAGCCTGTTCCGGTTTATCTATACAAGCGTTAGCCTTATTATTCACGATATTTTTGAAGATTGATCAGGGGCCAACGGACAGGTTCAAATTCTGTCCTGCTGCTTGATCGATGAGCCACTGTAATTGGCCGACTGGCCGAATAAATCGAGCAGGATAGTCGAACGGATTGGTATTATCCGCAAAAATGGCCGCTAATGCTGTTTCTTTGCTGGCGCCTGCCACCATAAAGAGGATGTGTCGGGCTTGGTTGAGGAGGGGAATGGTCAAGGTAATGCGCGGATCAATCCCTCGGTATCCGACGTCTACCCAGCGATCGCACACGTTGAGTACTGCCGTGTGAGGGAATAGAGATGCAGTATGGCCATCATCCCCGATGCCCAACAAAATTAAGTCGAAGCTGGGGATTTCAGCATCGCCAAAAAAGGTGCGCAGGTGTTGTTCGTAGGCCTGGGCTGAGTCGGCTGGATTGGGCGACTCGGTGGGCATGCGATGAATGTTTTCTGGAGGGATAGGGACATGGTCTAACCAAGCCTGCCGGGCCATCCTTTCGTTACTGTCGGGATGGGTGGGAGGCACATAACGCTCGTCTCCCCAAAACACATGAATTTTGTCCCACGGCAAGGATTGAGTGGCTAGGTGCTCATACAGGGGTTTAGGGGTAGAGCCGCCAGCCAAGGCGATGGTAAATTGCCCACGCTGGGTGATCGCTGTTTGAATGAGTTCTAAGGTGATGGTTTGGGCACGTTCGACCAAAGCTTCGACATTGGGCAACCGTTCAATTAGGGATTCCATAAGCGGACTGCTGGCTAAAGGATGGACCGGCTAATGTCTGAATCGTCAAAACTTGAGGCGGCGTTGCATCGGGTGGATAAAGGTAATCTAAGGTGACCGAACGTTCAGTCTTCCCTTCTAAATTTAAGATAGCCAAAGGTTGACCCTGTTCCCCTTGACGCTGATTTAAATGGTAATACCGAACTTGACGGATGCCACTGTCATCTGGATAACGGACGCGCACTGTGCCCCGAAAGAAAATCTGGTTTGGCAACACTTGCAGAAACCGTAACCCCTTATCCCACACATCCTGCTTGAGTGGCGTTTGGATGGACAACACTACTTGTTGGGTTTTCTTGGTGGGGTTATAAAGCGGCAGGGTCAATTCGTAGTGGGTCCCATAGTTTCCGTGGGCCATGTACGCTGTGTCAGGATAACGGGCTAGCATGGGGGCACTTTGAACTTGGCCTGTGCCAAAGGTGCCACGTGGCAGTGTGCTGAGACCGTAAGAAAAGGCGTCCCCTGCATCAGGAATGGTTAAGCGCTTACCGTGGGGGGTATCGGTCACTCGCCCTTGCCATTGTGAGCCTTTACTAATGCCAGAGACTCTGCCGTAAAAGAACGGGTTGTCTAGGCTGTTGGGTGGCGAAGGGGCTCGATCGCGAGGTTCAGCCAATTTTCCTTTAACAATTAAGTTTTCCCATGCGGATTTGCGGGGGATGTCTTCTTGCCCATTTGCTGCGACGGAAGCATACATCGCCAGATAAGCCATGTAGACTGGCCCATTGCTATAGAGCTGCATCATGGTAGAACGGGCGTTCGAAGAGGCTGCAGCATTCAGCAAAATGGGATTGTTTGGGGCCTTCTGTTGCAGTAGTGCAGGAATAGAGAGCCGAGATACAGGGGTTAAAGGGAGTCTGGCGAAGGCAGGTCGAGGCACAGGAATCGGGAGATTCATCAGCATTTCCGACTGTTTAGGCCCCAGATAAATGCGTCCTGGCCAATGTGTTTGGCGATCGCTGCGCAACAAAGCATCGGTCAAGCGTCCACCAGGGCCAGAGAATACTCGCCCTAAAGGGTTATCGAGGAAAGAAGGCAGGGTAATGTAAGGCGCGTCGGGTGTGCCTAAAAAACTGGCAGCTTTCAGGACGTTGACTGTAATTGTGCGGGTGGGACTAGGGTTATAAATCAACAGCCCGTTGTAGAGGGTAGGCGTTGTATCTGGCTTATCGGTTTTTGCAATGTGATGGGCAAAAACATCAAAGCGACCCTGTAGCGGATAATTGAGATGTGCTTGGGGATTCGCTTTCCCTTGAGGCGGGAAAGTTGAGAGTAAGATACCAGGGCGTAGAATTGCCTCGGGACTGTTGCTATTTAAGACAGGAATGGCATCCAGGGCACCAGGCAAAGGCCGAATGTCTTGGGGCTGTAAGATGGCATTGCCGCTCAAGATAACCTGACGCGCGATGGGATAGCCATTTGCCGCAGCTTGCAACGAAGTTTGAGAAACCCTAGGCACGCTTGGAGCGGCGGAATTATTCAAAGACAACGAGGGTTGGGCAAGTGCTGCTGCTGTCAAAAATGAAAACATTCCGTTCCAACTCTAAACACACCGATGTTCTAGATCTAGACTTTGCAGACTAGGTTCAGTTCACAATTCGTTCTGAATTACTTTACCTTACTTCAGGAGTTGAAAGGGTCAAGTAGAACTTTAGGCCCTCTCCCTAATAACTCAAAATCTGATTAAATACTGGACAAATATTTTTTATAAATGTTCGGAGTGATTAAGAATATTTATCGCCACTTAAGATAAAGATAGGGTCAACGGCTGTAAATACTTGGTTATTTCCCCGAGTTTCTAATCGATTAATCACAGATTGTACCACTTCCACATTTCGCGCTTGCAGCTCGGAAAAGGTTTCAGAAATGGCATAGAGATGCTCTAAGGAAGTAGCGGTGGCCACCACTCTGCCTTGAGGTGCAAGGAGTTGCCACACTTGGCGCAGGATTTCTCGCACAGAACGCCCGCCTTCTAAACAGACGCGATGAGGGGCTGTATCTAGATCGCTTAAACATTCGGGAGCGCTGCCTTGAATCACCCGCACGTTTTTGATGCCAAAGCGATTGCAGTTGGTGCGAATCAGGCTTGCGACTTCTTCATCACGTTCCACCGCTACAATGGTGCCGTCGATACACAATCGTCCGGCTTCCACGGGAATCGTACCTGTTCCTGCACCAATATCCCAAAGGACTGTATCGCTTTGGAGCCGCAGTTGCGATAGCAGCAGCAGTCGAGTTTCCCGCTTGGTCATGGGGATGCCCGGCAATTGTTCAAATAATTCGTCTGGGATGCCGGGGCTTAGGTAAGGCCAAGGCGTAGAACTGTAATCAGGCAGGTCAGACATAGGGGCCACGAACTCGGCACTGCGGCATCTTAGAGGTCAACTGAGCAATTTGGCTTGCCAACAATTGAACTCGATTGTGCAATCGGATCATCTCGCTATTCTGACATCCTGAAGGCACTCTGCTTCGGAATGCGCTACATCTTTTCCAACGGGTTTAGGATGCAGTAAGTCTGTGTGTCCCAATTCGTAAGTGTGACTAGTAAAAAAGTGATCCAGCGCGACCTACTGCACATGAAGCACGGCTAACTCAGTCCCAGGATAAAAGCGTGCCAGAATTTGCGAATAGTTTAGGTTTTGCTGGGCCAGTTGGTTCGCGCCATTTTGGCTCATGCCAAACCCGCCATGTACATCTTTAACAATATCGTTGGAAGATGCGTAAAGGGATTCGACGACCCCCCCCTTATAGGACAGCAAGATGCCGCGAGTGGCATTAACTGCGGCTTGAGTGGTATCGGTTTCCGACTCTGCGCCGTTATAGGCTTGCCAACGAGGGGTTGCGCCGAGGTCGTAATAGGTATCGGCAGGTCGTGCAATATGCACAATTGCATAGGAGCGTGCGGCGATCGCCTGGGCTTTGAGGGCATGGATGGGCCAAGATGCAGGCATTTCAGCCCCTACAACACTGTAAAGGTAAGATTCTAGATCTACGTGGTTGACGGCTAGAAGTCCTTCGGGTTGGCTAATGAGTTGTACGGCCCCGCGATACCACCGTCCCTCAACGGAGACCAATCCATTGGCGGATTGCGGTTTAATCCACACCATTGAAGGGCCTTGCGATTGCCCGATTTGAATCCCCGTCGGCGATAGAACGGCAGCCATCCCAGTCTGTGGCACCATTTGTCCCAGCATGCGGCCAGAGGCATCCACCACGACGCCAGCTTCTGAGGTGGCTACGGTTAAACTTTGGGCTTTGGTGGCCACCGCCACACGAATGGGAATCGGTGGTAAATTGCGCGCAGGTTGCGGCAGTGCGGCCACGGATAGGGCTGCTTGAGTGGGTTGAGGAGCAGGATTTGCCGCAGTCTGAACGCTAGACTGACGGGTAGCAGACTTTACAGGTTGGGCGGCAGAGCGCTTTTGCGGCAGAGCAGCGGTAGCGTTCAGGCCTTTAGGCTGCACTGGAGACGGTCTAAGCGCCTCGGACATTGCGGTTATCGTACGGCCCGGTAAGTTAGTTGAGCTAGCGTCAAAGCTTAATAGGTTGCGTGGCAAACCGTTGGGAATTGCCACGGGCGTATGTACAGGATTGGCAGTCGAAAGCACGCGAGCGTTGGTGGAACCTAAGAGAATAGGCAAACACAGTGGGGCGATATGCCAAATCCTCAAAGACCGTAAAAACGCGTTAAAAGCCTGATTCATGCAATTAAAACTGAAATAGAGCAAAATCCTGATTAGTCTACGCTTCGGGTATTGTAACCCCTTCGCAAAAGTTAACGTGGATGTTTAGAACACCTGTACGGTTTTAGAGTTCCCGATCTGGGAAGGGGTTCAACAGGAAAAAATTTTGGATCTGGGATTTTGTGAGGCCCCAGTTTTAAGACAATTGATGCGTGGCAAGCGATCGCCGCAAAGCTTGGGTGTAAATGAATGTATGTACAGCGTGCTTGAGAGCTAGCTGCAACTTTATATTCCTTAACAGTAACTCGAAATCAAGGGTTTAGGGCATTGGGACTGGCCGGGGCATAGAACCGTTTCTTGCCGCCTCAGACCGACTAAGATCGAAGCGTAGAGGACAGGATGGGAAAACAATCGTGACTCAAGCTGTAAGGCCGAAAGTAGTGCGATCGCGAGACTGGATGTGGCAAGGCTGGCAAATTCGCTATGCTTTTATGCGACCTGAGTGTCCCGGCTCAGATCCGCCCATTTTGTTTGTGCATGGCTTTGGCGCTTCGATTGGCCATTGGCACAAGAACTTACCTTACTTTGCGGCCCGCCATACGGTTTATGCCATTGATTTATTGGGCTTTGGGGGCTCGGAAAAAGCAGCCGTTCCCTACAACATCAACCTCTGGGTAGAGCAAGTTCGAGCGTTTTGGCAAACCTTTATTCGCCGCCCCATGATTTTAGTGGGCAACTCCATCGGTTCTTTGGTAGCTCTAGCGGTTGCCCATACCTATCCCGAAATGGTTCAGGGGGTAGCCATGTTGAGTTTGCCGGATCCCTCGGTGCGTGAGGACATGATTCCGGCGTGGTGTCGTTCTGTCCTGTCACGAATTGAACGTGCCTTTACCTCGGCGTGGTTCATCAAACCCTTGTTTTACTGGGTGCGACGGCCCCAAGTGGTTCGGCCTTGGGTTGGGCTAGCCTATGCCAAGCCAGATGCCATTGACGAGGATTTGGTGACGTTGCTAACAACCCCTGCTCGCGATCGCGGTGCTGCCCAAGCCTTTACCCACCTCCTGCAAGCCATGATTCAGCCGCAGTTTGGGCCAAAGGTATCCGCGATTTTGCCTGCACTCAATCGGCCTATGTTGTTGTTATGGGGGCGTCAAGATCGGATGGTGCCGCCAGCTTTAGCGCAGACCTTTGCTGCACTGAATCCGCAAATTCAACTGGTGGAGCTAGATGAGGCGGGGCATTGTCCCCATCACGAATGCGCTGAGGATGTGAACGCGATCATTGCCGATTGGATTCAATCGCAGTGCAGCGCTGCCTTGAGCACCCAGTTACAAACTCTCTAAACAAACGGACAACTCCGCAGATAAAATAAAAGACTGGCGCTAACTCTGGTGCGACGATGAAACATACCCTGTCCGTATTAGTTGAAGATGAAGCTGGAGTCCTCACCAGAATTGCAGGTCTCTTTGCCCGACGTGGATTTAACATTGAAAGCTTGGCAGTAGGCCCGGCTGAGCAAATGGGCGTCTCGCGGGTGACGATGGTTGTGCCCGGTGAAGTTGATGTTATTGAGCAACTCACCAAGCAACTGTATAAGCTGATTAATGTCCTCAAAGTTCAAGACATCACTGAAATTCCCTGTGTTGAGCGCGAGCTGATGCTGGTGAAGGTGAATGCCTCTGCTTCCATGCGTTCCGAAATTATTGAAATTGTGCAAATTTTCCGAGCCAAGGTGGTGGATGTATCTGAAGAATCCCTCACCATTGAGGTGTCGGGTGACCCTGGCAAAATGGTTGCCATTATTCAGATGTTGACCAAGTTTGGGATTCGCGAAATTGCACGAACCGGAAAAGTGGCACTGACCCGCGATTCTGGCGTTAATACGGAATATCTCAAGTCTTTAGAAGCGAAGGTGTAGCCCAAGGTTTGTGGCTTGGGCATCGGTTGGCTCGAATCCTCTTGTTTGAAGTGAAAGTATGACAACTCAATCTCCTATCCCCGTCGTTGTGAATGGGGCTGCTGGCAAAATGGGCCGCGAGGTCGTTAAGGCGGTGACTCAAGCCGATGATATGGTGCTCGTTGGCGCGGTAGACCGCAATCCCCAAGTACAGGGAGAAGATATTGGTGAGGTGTGTGGGATAGAGCCACTGGAAGTTCCCGTCCTTGCAGAGTTGGAGTCGGTGTTGGCTGCTGCTGCCCAAGAGAAGCAGCCAGGGGTGATGGTTGATTTCACCCATCCCAACTCGGTCTACGACAATGTCCGAGCGGCGATCGCCTACGGAATCCGGCCTGTGGTGGGTACCACGGGGCTCAGTAACGCTCAATTGGACGACTTAGCGGCGTTTGCCGACAAGGCCAGTATGGGGTGTTTGGTTATCCCTAACTTTTCGATTGGGATGGTGTTATTGCAGCAGGCTGCCATTCAAGCGTCGCAGTATTTTGACCATGTAGAAATTATTGAGCTGCACCACAACCAAAAAGCCGATGCGCCGAGCGGAACCGCTATCCAAACCGCACAAATGTTGGCGGAGTTGGGTAAAACCTTTAATCCGCCCTTAGTGACGGAAACAGAGCATATCCCAGGTGCGCGGGGCAGTAAGGCGGATGAAGACATTCGCATTCACAGTGTGCGCCTACCGGGGTTGATTGCCCATCAAGAGGTAATTTTCGGGGCACCAGGCCAAATTTATACCCTACGCCACGATACGAGCGATCGCGCCTGTTACATGCCAGGTGTACTCCTCTCCATTCGCAAGGTGATGCAATTGCAAACCCTCATTTATGGGCTAGAAAAAATCTTGTAGTGCCCTGTAAGCGGTTTTCCTCAAACGAAGTTTGAGGTTATCTTTTAGCCTCCCTTTAACCCTACTGCTCTATGACAATCGCGCCAACAGCGGCGCAGCATTGAGTAGTTTTTGGGTATAGGGGTGCTGTGGATTTTGGAAAATTTCCTCGGTTGGGCCGAGTTCTACAATTTGGCCCTTGGTCATCACCGCAATGCGATCGCAGAAGAACCGCGCTACCCATAAATCATGGGTGATAAAGAGGTAGGTCAACTTAAACTCTTCTTTCAGATCCTGCATTAAATCCAGCACCTGGGCCTGAATACTAGCATCCAACATGCTCACAGGCTCATCGCAAATAATCAGTTTGGGGTGGGTAATTAAAGCACGGGCGATCGCAATTCTCTGGAGTTGACCGCCAGATAAGTCGCTTGGAAACCTGGTGTAAAATTCTGCCGCAGGCGTGAGGCCCACCCGCTCAAAGAGGGCTTTGGCCTTTGCTTCCGCTTCGGCAGGTGTGGCCAACTGATGGATCAATAAGGGTTCTGCCACGCTCTTGCCCACTTGCATCATGGGATTGAGGCAAGCTCGTGGATCTTGGAAGATCATCTGTAGCTCTCGTCGGTAGCGCCGCATGGCTTTGGGACTAAGCTGCGTTAAATCCACGTCGTTAAAGAGGGCACGCCCTCCTGTGGGTCGGATTAGCTGCAAAATGGTGCGTGAGAGCGTGCTTTTGCCGCAGCCCGATTCTCCGACTAAACCCAGGGTTTCCCCTGCGTAAAGGTCTAGGCTGATGTTGTCTACGGCACGGATGACTCGGTTTTCTGCTTTCTTAAACCAACGCGCAAACAGGTTGGAGTCTAGGGTGTAATGCTGCTGCAATGCATCTAACTTTAACAGCACGGTAGGTTGTTTGGGTTGCGCGTCTGGTGCTGTGACATCGGTTTGCAAGTGGAGTGCAGCTTGCAGTAGGGATTGAGTATAAGGATGGGTGGGCGATTGCAAAATCTGCGTGGCAGACCCCAGTTCTACGATTTTGCCCTGGTACATCACGGCCACGCGATCGCAATGTTCACTCACCAGTGCGAGGTCATGGGAGATTAAAATCAACCCCATCTGTCGTTCGCGACACAGGCGGGTTAACTCTTGCAGAATTTGTGCGGATACCGTCACATCCAAGCTGGTGGTCGGCTCATCCGCCACAATGAGTTTTGGTTCTAGTAGCAAGGTCAGGGCGATCGCCACCCGCTGACGCATGCCGCCACTAAACTCGTGAGGATATTGAGTCCACCGCTCCTCTGGAATATTAACGGCTGCTAGAGCTTCTAGCACTTGGGTTTTGGCTGCTGCTGCCGAGAGGTGAGGCTTGTGAATCTTGAGTGTTTCTAGACAATGCTCTTTGATGGTCATGACGGGGTTGAGCCGCGTCATAGGATCTTGAAACACCAACCCAATCCCCTCGCCGCGAAACTGGCGTAGGGCTTGAGCAGATAGATCTAAGACCGAACGTCCGCCCATCTCAATGCGACCTTCCATCCTGCTGCCACTGGGTAGCAATTGCAATAAAGCCCGACCAATGGTGGACTTACCGCATCCCGACTCTCCCACTAGGCCCACGCATTCCCCAGGCTTTAGCGCTAAGGAAACGCCATCAACGGCCCATTCAACTGTGCCGTCGGCCTTGGACTGATAGGGATAGGCAATGCGTAACCCTGCAATAGAGAGAAGCACCTCGTCGTTCATCATGGATCCGTCAAGACAGGTAAACTTTCCAGCATCAACTAGAATTCGATTAGCCTATCATCCAATTGAACGGGCGCACAGCTAAGACCTGATGGAAACCTCAATCCAGCGATAGAAATTGGCTCAACCCTAGTAAAAGGGTGTTTGAGAAGTCGGCAATTGCTTTTATCTCTTCATTAAGATCCCCCCAGCCCCCCTTAAAAAGGGGGGGATCCACTCAAGATTCACTTTTTGAGAGGGAAGCGTATTGGATAAAACGTTTTCGAGGTCAGTCAAAGGGTGTGAGGTAACAAGGTTGATCGCTTTAGAGAGCTTCCAATCTGAATATTAGGTCATCCAAAGTTGGATCCCCCCTTTTTAAGGGGGGCTGAGGGGGGATCAAGTGCAAAGTTGTTAGCTCTTTAAACACCCTCTAAGGGAGATGGGATAGCAATAGATGTCTTTCGGGGTGGCTGATGGCGACACCTCTATGCTCAGTGCCTGCTGAATTTTGCTTAATTAAGGGTGGCGGAGAGCGTAAAGGCAGGTTCTAGGTCTTGAAATAAGGCGGTGCTCAAGTACCGTTCGCCAAAGCTGGGTTGAATCATCACAATCAGCTTGCCTTCATTTTCGGGCCGCTGTGCCACTTGGATGGCTGCGTATAAAGCAGCACCCGAAGAAATCCCAGACAGTAACCCCTCTTCGCGAGCCATCCGCCGAGCATAGGCGATCGCATCTTCATCGTGAATTTGAATAATTTCGTCGATGAGGTCGGTTCGCAGCACTGGCGGCACAAAGCCTGCACCAATGCCTTGAATTTTATGGGGCCCAGGTTTGCCACCGGATAGGACAGGGCTGTTGGCAGGTTCCACGGCGATCGCTTGAAATCCTGACTTGCGTTCTTTAATGACTTCGGCAATCCCTGTAATGGTTCCGCCAGTGCCCACACCCGAAATTAAGATATCGATTTGACCATCCGTGTCGTTCCACAACTCTTCGGCGGTGGTATCGCGATGAATTTGAGGATTGGCTGGGTTTTGAAATTGTTGCAGCATGTAAGCATCCGGGATGCGGTCTACCAACGCTTGTGCCCGTTGGATTGCGCCTTTCATGCCTTCGGTGCCAGGGGTTAGCTCTAGCTGTGCGCCATAGGCTTGCAGCATTGCCCTGCGCTCGGTACTCATGGTTTCGGGCATGGTCAAAATTAAACGGTAGCCCTTGGCTGCCGCTGCCATGGCCAAGGCAATTCCTGTATTGCCAGAGGTCGGCTCGACCAGAATTGTTTTGCCAGGGGTGATGAGACCCTTGGCTTCTGCCACGCGAATCATATTGATGCCAATGCGATCCTTGACCGAAGAAGCCGGATTCATGCTTTCCAGCTTGACCAGAATCTGGGCGAGGCACCCTTCGGATTGTGGAATCCGATTGAGCTGAACCAAGGGCGTACGTCCAATGAGTTCGGTGATGTCGTGGGCAACGTGCATAATCTAGATCCCTAGGGCGCGAGTACAGCAGATAAGCGATGGGGGCAAGTGATGAGCCCCATTGAGGGTTGGTGGGTGGCAGAAGCGCCTTTAAATGTAGTACATAAGCTCAGATTGTTTTTGTTCATCTCGACGATCGCAGAGGTCTTGGAGCGTACTTTGCTGCAAAATCATGCGCATGGCTTCGCAGGATTGTTGCCAAATCTCTTTAACCACTTTTTTTTCAAGGGTGGGGATAGGCTCATTGCCGTTGGCGGAGGTGATATCGTATCCTT
>DATNQK010000402.1:0-16699 GCA_036704065.1 Stenomitos sp. | reverse complement strand
GCCCAAACCGCAATTAATTCCTTGCATCGCTGATCTTAGAAGTGTTGTCAGGTTGGAGTATATTTTTTCTCATTACCAACCTGAAACTGTGTTTCATGCAGCAGCGCATAAACATGTGCCTTTGATGGAGCTCAATCCTTCAGAAGCTGTAACCAACAATATTCAAGGCACCAAAAATCTACTAGAGCTTTCCCAAAAGCATAATGTTGAACGCTTTGTGATGATCTCTACAGACAAAGCGGTGAATCCCACCAGTATCATGGGCGCAACCAAACGAGTTGCAGAGCTTTTAGTTCTGCAAGCTGCCCTACAAAGTAAAAAGCCCTTTGTTGTGGTGCGATTTGGCAACGTTCTCGGAAGTCGCGGTAGTGTTATTCCTACTTTTCAACGACAGATTGAAGCGGGTGGCCCTGTCACCGTTACTCATCCTCAGATGTGTCGTTATTTTATGACCATCCCTGAAGCAGTCCAGCTTGTCTTGCAAGCTGCTGTGTCCAGCCATGAGGGTCAGATTTTCATGTTGAATATGGGTCAACCTGTGAAAATTGTTGACCTTGCAAAGGATTTAATCCGATTGTCTGGGTACGAAGTTGGCAAAGATATCGACATTGTCTTTTCTGGAATGCGGCCTGGAGAAAAGCTGTTTGAGGAACTCCTTGTCCCTGGCGAGAATTACGAACCTACCTCCCATGAGAAGTTACTGGTGGTCAAAAATGCCACACAACATCTCCCTGAACAGCTCATGGATGGTGTCAATTTGCTCTGTTCGGCTGCCGCCTATAACAACGATAGTTTAGCTGGCTTATTACTAGAGCAATTAGTAACTGGCTACACGCCAAAACGACCTTCACCTTCTGATTCACATCCCCTGGCTAGAACGGATGGGAACGCCGGTGGTGGTGCAGTTTATCACGATTTAATTCAGCTTGTTAAATCCTTGCGAAATGCAGTGAAGCCTGATTATTGCCTGAATGGTGATGATTTAGAACAAGCTATCTTGCGAAAAGAGCTGCATATCTTCTATCAACCCATCATGTTGCTGGAAAGCGACCATATCGTCACTGGTTTTGAAGCTCTTTTACGATGGCATCATCCTCTTCAAGGACTAATGCCCTCTGCAGCCTTTCTACCTTTTGCTGAAGAAAAGGGCATTATTAACACCATTGGGTGGTGGGGGCTGCAAGAAGTATGCCGTCAGTTAAAAAATTGGCAGCATCAATTTAGAAGCGAACAACCAATTACCATTAGTGTCAATCTATCGCATCATCAGTTATTACAACGCGACTTAATTCCTCGAATTGACGAGATTCTACGTAAGACAGGGGTCAATACGGATCGTCTACGATTAGAAATTCCTGAGGGCTTTATCGAGCAAGCACCGGATGTGGCAATTCCCATTCTGCTAAAACTTAAGGGACTAGGGTTACATCTACAAGTCGATAACTTTGGCTATTCAAACCATCCCCAGCTTTCTGCTTCCTATGATTGGTTACATATTTTTGATAGCCTAAAGATTGATCGATCTCGCGTTCAGAACCTAGGCACAGATCAAGGAAGTATTGAATTCTTTAGATCAGCCCTTGAAATCTCGCAAAAGTTTGGCATTGAACTGATCGCGACAGGGATTGAAACGCCCAGTCAGGTAATGAAACTCAAAACCCTTAATTTCAAATACGGCCAGGGTTACTTTTTCTTAGAGCCTGTTTCTGGCGATGCCGTTCAAGCACTCATGAGCAATGGCCTTACTGTGACATAAATGCATTCCTTCAATAGGAGGTATAGCTATCGATTTTTCCGTTAAGGAGATTCACGTTGAAGTCATCCTCTCTACCGCCGCCGACGAGCCTGAGCCAAAATTTTTCTTGGACATTGATTGGCAATTTGGTTTACTCGGCTTGTCAATGGGGCATGCTCATTATTTTGGCAAAGTTAGGCACCCCTGAAATGGTTGGTGAGTTTACCTTTGCCTTGGCAACGGCAGCACCGTTGTTTATGTTTACCAACTTACAGCTCCGGGTTGTGCAAGCAACAGACTCCAATACACAATACCTTTTTTGCGATTATTTGTCCTTGCGCCTTGTAGCTTCTCTTGCGGCTGTACTTGGGCTCGTATGCATTGCATTTTCTATGTTTGTGCCCTCACGGGAATTGGCTTACCTGATTATTTGTATCGGTCTGGCTAAGGCGGTGGAATCGATTAGTGATGTTTGCTATGGTTTAGTGCAGCAACACGAGCGGATGGATATTATTTCTATTTCCCTGATCTTTAAGGGGCTGCTCTCGCTTCTATTTCTTGCGAGTGGTGTACATATTTTTGGTACGGTATTGGGAGGAACAATTGGCTTAATTTTGGCTTGGTTAATCTTACTGCTGGTTTACGATCTACCAAAAACATATGGGTTTATAAAACGCAGTGAGACTCCATTTGCAAGAACACTTTGGTTACGCTGGCACTGGCCGACCCAACTCAAACTGATTGGGTTAACTTTGCCACTCGGATTCGTAATGCTTTTAGTCTCACTAAATACTAATATTCCTCGCTATTTTATTGAGCACTATTTAAGTCCGCGAGATTTAGGAATTTTTGCAGCGATCGCCTATTTGATGATGGTTGGTTCTATTATTCAAGGGGCTATGGCTCAAGCAGCAACCCCTCGTCTTGCGAAGTATTACGCGGATGGCCAGCGCAAAGCTTTTGCAATGCTACTCTCGAAGCAGATTGGGATGGCCATGTTATTGGGTCTTGCGGCCGTTATCATTTCTGCGATCGCAGGCAAGCAGATTTTAACCATTATCTATAAGCCAGAATACGCACAGTATTCGCAGCTATTGGTGATGCTCATGCTTGCTGCGGCCTTAGAGTATATCTGTTCTTTTCTTGGCTCTGGCATTACTGCTGCCCGATATTTCCGTAGCCAAGTGCCCTTATTTGCAACAACAGCCTGCATTCTGGCGATCGCCTGTATGGTCTTTATCCCCATGAGCGGTCTCAATGGCATTCCTTGGGCCATGATTTTAACTGGGCTAATTCGCATATTTTTGTTCGTTGGCATTTTAATTCATGCCCTACGAAAGCCCAATCCAATCGAACACAATAAGCCATCCATAATATGAAGCTATGAATAAAGACCTCTCGCCTATTCGTGTGCTGCATGTGGTGGGAATTTTGCAACAGGGGGGGATTGAAACGTGGTTGATGCACGTCTTGCACCACTTTAACCGCGATCGCATGCAGATCGACTTCCTGGTGCAAACAGACCATCCAGGAGCTTATGACGAGATCGTGCGCAAGTTTGGGTGCAACATCTATGTCTGTCCGATCCGCCGCTCACAGCCCTGGCGATACGCACGACGCTTTCAGCAAATCCTTAGAGATCAGGGCCCTTATCACATTATCCATAGCCACGTTCATCTATTTAGTGGCTTTACACTCAGACTAGCAAAACGCGGCCAGATTCCGGTTCGCATTGCTCACAGCCATAATGACACGTCCGTCTTGGGCGGTACCATGTCTTGGCCCAGAAAGCTCTATAGCGAGCTCATGCGGCACTGGATCCAGCGCCATGCCACATTAGGATTGGCAGCCAGTCGAGAAGCAGCAAGAGACTTATTTGGATCGAATTGGAGTCGTGACTTGCGGTGGCGCGTACTGTATTACGGGATTGATTTAGAACCGTTTAGAGAAGTACCCCTAGATCCAAAGGTTCGTGCAGAATTTGGCATTCCACCTCATGCCTTTGTATTAGGTCATATCGGCAGATTTGAACATCAGAAAAACCATCCCTTCCTGCTAAAAATTGCGGCAGAAGTCATGGCTAGACAAGCTGATACTTATCTCCTCATGATTGGGGATGGCCCTTTACGCAAAGACATTGAAGCAGAGGTCGCTCGAACTCCCTATAAATCTAAGATGATTTTTGCTGGATTACGACGCGATATTGCCCAGCTCATGTTGCATGGCATGGATGTCTTTTTGCTTCCTTCTTTCTACGAAGGTCTCCCCGTTGTAGGTATTGAAGCACAAGCCGCTGGGCTGCCGATTGTACTTTCGCAAAATATTACGCCAGAGCTAGATGCGATCGCCTCTCTGATTCATCGCGTGCCTCTAGAGCAAGCCCCAAGCATTTGGGCAGATGTAATCCTCAACATTCGCAACCAACACCAAAGCAATACATCCCCACTTAGAGGCACCTCAGACCTTAGTTCTAGCCCTTTCAATATTCAACATAGCGTGAGGCAATTAGAACTAGTTTACGAAAAAAGTATCAAGCAATCGTGACATTAATCCAGTTAAGACATTATGCTTGAATATCATCATTCTAGATCCCATTGTTACTAGCGCATGAGTTATTTAGGCATCATCAACAAAACAAAAATTTGGGCAACCCCTAGGATTCAAAACAAATTACCAACCTGGGTTTTTCCCCAACATGAGCAGAAATTCAGAGCCTATTGTATTGGTGCCCCCAAAACTGGAACCACTTCAATTGCGACCATTTTCAGTAAAAACCATCGATCTGCTCATGAACCTGAGGCCAGCTTAGTTTTAGAAAAAATATTAAATTATCTCGATGGTAAATTAGATCAAAAAGGACTCACTCAGTATATTAAAAATCGAGAAATTCGACTCAGACTAGAGATGGACTCATCCCATCTCAACTATCTTATCCTTGACATTTTATTAAATGAATTTGAAGATGCAAAGTTTATCCTAACAGTTAGGGATTGTTACTCCTGGCTTAATTCTCTCCTCAATCATCATTATCCCTTCTATCAGAGGTATGGCAAAACTAAACGTTTTGAAAACTCAAAATGGACACGATATTACAACCATATTTACAAGGCAAATTACTTTAAACATGCACCTCAAGAAGAAATACTGCGAACCAATAATTTATACACTTTAGATGGTTATTTTTCCTACTGGGCCAATCATAACCAAGACGTTATCTCTCAAATCCCTGCAGACAGATTGATTATCACAACCACATCCAACATCGATCAAAGCCTGCCTCGGATAGAAGAATTTTTAGGACTTCCCCAAGGGACATTACCTCTCAACGTCAAAGAAAACAGAAGAGATGCATCAAGCCAAACCAACATTCTGACTCAGATCAACAAAGACTTTATAGAAGAAAAAGCAAATCTTTATTGCAAAGAATTAATGAGCCAATTCTTCCCGGACATCAAAAGAATTGAGGACTCAAAAATCGGTATATAGAATCATTATGTATAGCAGTTTCAAGCTTATCTATTTTATTGCCTTTCAGATATTTTTACTTGTATTTATAGTTATTTTTAATCAAAGCAATTTTTTCCAGCCTGTTTCTTTGGTTTACCCTTATTGCTGTTTTATTCTGGGCCTAGTGATTTGGTTTTTCACTTCTTGGCGCTTCTTAACCAATCAGGCATTTCATCCATATATTATATTTTTAATCTCTGCAATTTTATTTAATGGGGGACAGGCTATTTTAGAGGTCTTTCACCTCAACCAAAATGGTCTATTAAAATCTCATTTCTCAGATGAGACACTAGTTCGTACACTTTTTTTCACCAGCATTTGTTTCAGTGCCTTTCATCTAGGCGCATTATTAAGTTTAGGTGCAGTCAATATTGCCCATTCCTTAAAAAAACCTCAACTTTCTTATATTCAGTCAAAGCGGAGAAGGCTCAATAAGAGGGCAACAGATGAAATACCTCTAACAACCGAGAAATACAGTAGAGGGCAATTAGAGCAAGACACTCCACTAGACACAACAAAAGGCTCAGCAATTGTAGGCTGGGCACTCACTTCTATTTCTTTTTTACCTTCTATATATGTCTTTTTTCAGTCTTTAAAAGTCGTTATCACATCGGGTTATCAGGGTCTATATCAAGGCGACCAAGAAACCAGCGTGGCAGCAGCACCTGCTGTTTTAGCTACTTTTGTCATTCCTGCAGTGATGTTCCTTTTAGCTGGGAGTCAGCCACCCAATCGCCCCCCAAAAAAGCGAACTCAAATTTTTGCTGTCGTCCTCATGGTGCTCTACATTCTCAGCAACATTGTTATCGGTCAGCGTCGTAATGTGGCTACCCGTCTAGTGGCTTTTACCTGGTTATGGCATACTTGGGTCCGAAAAATTCCAGGCTCTCTTATCGTGATAGGAGGATTATCGCTGACCATCCTTTTCCCCATTATTGCTGCGACACGAAATATGGTTGGGGCAGATAGAACCTCATTTTTGACAGTCCTTACATCATTACTGGGCAGTAAAAATCCTGTCTTTCTAACCCTCAATGAAATGGGGGGGTCTATGATGACCGTGGCCTATACCATTGAACTGATTCCCAGTACTCGCCCCTTCCAAATGGGTGCTGATTATTTCTATGCCTTTTTCACCTTAGTCCCCAACCTATTTTGGAAAATCCATCCTACTATTGCCCGAGGGTTGGCAGGGACTTGGCTCACCTGGCAAATCGATCCAGAATTTGCTTCGCGTGGAGGCGGTTATGGATTCTCCTTTATCGCAGAGGCGTTTATGAATTTTGGTTGGGTAGGGGGGCCAATTACGTTAGGCGTATTTGGTTTCTTCTTCACTCTAGTGACGCTTTGGGCGGTCAACTCTAGCTCTGCAGCTCGAATGGCAATGATAGGAACCTTTACAGCATTTCTTCCGTTTTATGCTCGCTCCGAATTGGCATTGCATGTACGGGCCTTGGTTTGGTATGCCGTTATCCCTTATGCAGCAGCCGTGTATCTTTCTCGTAATTCTGAAAACAATCTCCGACCAAGATTAAAGCGGAGATTTCCCTAGCCTAGGGATACCTCATCCAAGCATTCGCACAACCGTTACTCTCACTAGAATTTGACCAACCCTATGCACTGTATTGTTGCCCAAGATAATCGGTTTGTTTTAAATCAAGGTCGTCCTGCTTCTTTTAACACCTTTTACGAGCGGTTTGGACAACGATATTTAGATGTTTTCGACTCGGTAACGATTTTAGGGCGGCTCTTCCCTATTGAGGATCCAACAGCGCGACCTGTTGAAGGGCCTGGGGTAACGTTTGCACCGATGCCTGCTTATGTTGGTCCCCTTCAGTACTTAGCTAAACGTCGAGCGATTCAAGCGCGGGTTCGCAGCCTGTATTCTAAACATGCTGCCGTTATCATCCACCCAAGTACAACAGGGATGGCGCTCATTAAAGAAATGAAGCGCTTTGGACATCCCTATGCCATGGAAGTCGGTGCAGATCCCTATGATGTTTTAGCGCCTGGCTCCATTCGACATCCCCTACGACCCATCTTGCGCCAAATCTTGCCTCGCAATCTACAGCTCAATTGTCGCAATGCCTGCGGCGTCCTTTATGTAACACAAGCTGCGCTGCAACAACGATATCCCTGTCCACAATATGAAATCGGCGTTTCTGATGTGGAATTACCTGCACAATATTTAGTTCGCCAACCACGCAAGTTTCAACCTGATCAAACTCAGTTCACCCTTGTGTTAGTGGGATCTTTAGAGCAGCTTTATAAAGGACCTCACATCCTGATTGAGGCGATCACCACTTGCATTCAGCAAGGCTTGAACCTGAATGTAAACATTATTGGTGAGGGCAAACACCGCCCCGAACTCGAACAACAAGCTAGGAAGCTAGGCATCAATACAAAAATCCATTTTTTAGGTAAACTGCCAGCCGGAGAAGCCATCCTGCAACAACTAGACCAAGCAGATGTGTTTGTTATGCCATCTTTCCAGGAAGGCTTACCCAGAGCCATGGTAGAAGCCATGGCTAGAGGCCTGCCCTGCATTGGCTCATCCGTGGGTGGCATCCCCGAACTCTTAAGCACCGAAGATTTGGTGCCACCTGGCAGCGTCAAAGCACTAGCAGACAAAATTTATGCAGTGGTCACGTCACCGCAACGCATGAATCGCATGTCTATTCGCAATCTAGAAACTGCCCACCAGTACAGTGCAGAAAAATTACGCCAGAAACGTATTCAATTCTATGAATTTGTACAACAAGCAAATTTAGAATGGCAACATCGCAACAATATTACCGATGTAATACATTAACGCACTTCATCAACAATAAGAGGAACACTTTCACCACTCTGAACCTGAATTGTATTCCATCTTCTATCGCAATTTTCCACACAAGAAACGCCCCAACGCATCCCTGCCTTAATTGTATTTATCGGCTGATTATCTAAAAATTGATTTTTACGAACTACAAGATTTTGAGATTTCCCTACAATTAAACCTGCACGATAACCATCACTAAATGTATATTTCCCTCGCCCTGGGTTAACAATGGTATTCCCTATAATATTTAAGACAGAAATTGGCATTCCAACATAAATACCTGTAGAGAGAGCATTCTTAATTTTATTCCCTTGTAAATAAATACCTGTAGAGAGAACATCTGGTGCTGCATTGCGCCACAAAGATATTCCATTAGCTAAAGTATCTGTAGGCTGTCCAGCATCATTATTAAAGAAAATAATCTCGTTATTTTCAATATAGATGTCTTGCACTGAAGATGGAGAATTAGGCTCTAACGCAATTCCTTGATTTGGACTACTTCCCCATAATCTGCGCCAACCCGAAACATTAATTTTAATATTGTTATTACTAATTCTACAGTTTACAAGAGCTGGATTCGGCAAAGATTTTTGAAAGAAGTATGACCATATCACAATTCCAGAATGAGCATTTTTAATGGTATTTCCTGTCACAAGTTGATTTCTTGAGCTACTTGCATAACCTGTTGCATAAATACCATTTGCAAATCCATCAATAGAGTTACTTTGAACAGTGTGATCATCGCCATGGGTTTCAATAGCTGTTCGTGCACCATTTGTACCTGCCCCTTTTCGAGACAAAAACACATTATTGGCAATAATGCCACGTTTTCCATGTAGATAAATGGTTGAATGATCATAATCAAATGATGCACCACCAATCTGTTCAAAGATATTATTTTCAATCAAAACATCAGAAACTCTTGTATCACTATTCACTGTAAGTGTATTTACAGCATTTATATCTCTAAACCTAGAATTTGTAATCTGAACATTAACCCCTGAAAAGACTCTTACAGAGAATCTATCCATTGCCCCTGAAAAATTAGCTTCAGATGAAACAGGGTTATTCGTAGAGTTGCTGTCAATGGTCAGATTTTTTATAGAAAAGTCAGACAAGTCATCATCTGCTGTTTGAGCACCAATAATTGCGTTGTAGTTTCTTTGTCTACCAGCCAACTTTATAATGCTAGTTTCATAGCTATTGCCCTGTAGCGCAATATTTGGGTAAACAATGAGAGCTTGCGGAATATCCGCTCGAATTTTTATCTTATAGGTACCAGCAGGAAACAATACAAAACCACCCCCAGATGCAGAAGCTGCATCAATGGCCTTCTGTATAGACTTGGTATCGTCTGCTATTCCATTACCTAGAGCACCAAAATCGGAAACAGAAAAATATTGCAGTGGAATAGCTTGCTTAATGATTGCTTTGCGTTTACGAGAAGCAATCTGATAAAATGGCGTTTGATGTGAAGGTAAATTGTATTTTTCTATTTTATATTGCGGAGTTTTACTTAAAGATTCACAACTCACACATACGACAAGAGAATTAATACAAAAAATAGAAATAGTCTTCCTTAAACCTTGCCTCAAAAACATCATCATCACAACAAAATACTCCTCTTAAATCAGAAAATACAGAGTATATTAATAAAGCTCCCTTCTCACAGTGCTTACTGCGCTTCATCAAATTAACTATGCCAAGTTTATTGGTTGTCACCACTATTCCAGAAACCATTCAGGCATTCCTGCTTCCTTATGTCTCTTATTTGCGGCAGCAGGGTTGGCGGGTAGACGGAATGTCAGCGGGAATATCTGACAACTCGGCCTGCACAACTGCATTTGATCGAGTTTGGGATGTTGAATGGTCGCGTAACCCTTTGAATTTGCGCAACTTTACGATGGCACTCCCTAGAATTAGCGCTACCGTTGAGCAAGAACACTACGATTTAGTCCATGTTCATACCCCAGTTGCAGCTTTTTTAACCCGACTTAGCTTACGTGGGTTAAGGCGTAAGCAGGGTCTTGGCGTTATCTATACCGCACATGGTTTTCATTTTCATGCAGGGGGTGGGGTCCTCCAAAATTGGGCTTACTTAGCACTTGAGAAATTGGCTGGACAATGGACTGACCGTCTTGTAGTCATTAATCGAGAAGATGAAGCTGCTGCTCTTAGGCATCGTCTCGTTCCCCCTGACAAGGTAGTATACATGCCTGGAATCGGCATTGATTTGGATTATTATGCACCCGAACGGGTTTCTATAGACGCAGTGACTCATTTCCGGTCTGGTTTAGGCTTAGATGCGTCAGCGTCCTTGTTTTTGGCGATCGCAGAGTTAACGCCTCGCAAACGACCGCAAGATATTTTGCAAGCCTTTGCCCAACTGGCGCATCCATCAGCCCATCTTGCCTTTGCCGGGGGAGGCCCATTACTGCCCCAGCTCGTAACCTTAGCCAAAGACCTTCAGATAGAAAACCGGGTGCATTTTTTAGGGTTTCGTTCAGATATTCCTGTCTTAATTCGGGCTGCAACTGCAATTATTTTGGTCTCGCGCCAAGAAGGATTACCCAGGAGTGTGATGGAATCCTTGGCACTAGAAGTGCCCGTCATCGGCAGTAACATTCGAGGTACCCGCGATTTATTGCAAGAGGGCGGTGGTTGGCTCATTGCAGTGGGAAATGTTGAAGATATTGCCCAACGAATGGCCTGGATTCTTGCCCATCCGCAAGAAACACAAGCTGAAGGCCGCAAAGGGCGACAGCAGATGAAAACCTACGATTTGCAACATCTTCTAGCCTTGCATCAATCGCTGTATCTAGAATCCATAAAGCCTTCTTAAATGAGCTCCACCCGTGTTTTAAGCCCAATTTCAAGACTTTTTGATAAAGCTCTTCTGAATAGGGATGCGAAGTATTTGCCAGTGCATAGCACTCGTAAGTTATGCTCGTAACCTATGCTTGACTGACCTAAAATTCATGCTTGAATTGCACGCTGTTTCTCAGGTTTCATGTAGGAGCGTTCGATGACTCAGCCCGTTTATATGGTTGGTGCAGGCGGACACGCTAAGGCTGTACTTGCAGCACTTCATGCCAATCAGATTTATCCCATTGCCATCTATGACGACAATTCCGAGCGATGGGGAACCTCTCTGTACGATATTCCCATCAAGGGAGGTATTGACGATTTTGCAACTTTAGGGCAAGTCACAGCAGTGCTCGCAATTGGTGATAATTTAACCCGTAAACAAATCGCAGAACGCCTACCTGGTATTAATTGGTTAACCATCGTTCATCCCTATACCTGTGTACATTCATCTGTAAAAATTGGCCAAGGGAGCGTTATTTTGGAGGGGGCAATTGTGCAACCAGATGTCATAATTGGGCAGCAATGCATCTTAAATGTCGAGTCGATGATTGGCCACGATTGTGTGCTAGAAGATTACGCGCATGTATGCGGCGCTAAGTTAACCGGAAATGTTTGTGTGCAAGAGGGCGTTCTTTTAGGCGCAAATACCACCGTACAGCCGGGAATTACAATTGGCGAATGGTCTAAGTCTGCGATCGCCAGTGCAATTATGCGCAATGTTGCACCTTATTCGATCATGATCGGCAATCCAGCACGTTGTGTTTCTTCAACCCGCGTCGATCCTGCAGTTGGAGCATCATGAAGTTTTATTGCCTCGACCCCCAGAACCCGCTCTGGATGGAAGCCTTAGCTGGTGTGCGTCATGATGTTTATCATCTCCCCAACTATATTGCCATTGAGTCCAGACGCACCCACACCACTGGAGAAGCCTTCGTTGCCATTGATGGGGACCGTATATTTTTTGTGCCTTACCTCATCCGCAACTGTCAGGAGCTCTTTCCATCCCTAGACACAGACAGCACCTTCGACATTGTGTCGCCCTATGGGTATCCCGGCATCATTCTCAGCGATGCAGCGCAAGAAGATCCTGAATTTGTTTGCGCTGCTTTAGAGGGACTAACGCAGACTTTGCAACAGAAAAAAATCTGTTCTGCATTTTTGCGAATGCACCCCATCTTAGGAGAACACTTTGCTCAATCGCAGCACTGCGATCTCCTCGTTGATAACGGGACAACCGTATCCATTAACCTGCACCTTAGCGAAGCAGAAATTTGGGCTCACACTCGCAAAGGCCATCAAAGTTCCATTAACAAGTGCAAACGTATGGGATTTGAGGCCAGTATCGTCCCTGTGCAGGATTACTTTGACGAGTTTTTAGCCATCTACCAAGACACAATGCATCGTGTGTCAGCGCAAGAGTTTTATTTTTTCGACTCGGATTACTTCAATGGGCTGATGAGTCTGGGCGACAAATTACACCTTTGTATTGTCCAGCAAGCCGAACAAGTTGTGTCTGCACTCTTTCTGTTTGAATGTTGCGGCATTGTCCAAGCTCACTTAGGGGGCACCAAAACCGAATTTTTAAGCCAATCCCCTTTTATGGCAGCACTGAACCATGCACGTTACTGGGCAAAGGAACGTGGAAATGAGTTAATGCACATCGGCGGCGGAATTGGCGGGTCGGATCAAGATAGCTTGTTCAAATTTAAGTCCGGCTTTTCGCGGCAACGGCATGCATTTTTTACGCTCCGCCTTGTCATTGACCCCGATGTCTACCACCAGCTCATTGGCTTGCGAGCCCAAATGTTTCAAGTGCCCCCTGAAACCTTCCATTCCTCGGAGTTTTTCCCCGCCTATCGAGCCAAACCTGTGCTCAATTAGCCTATTTCTCTACCGGATGTGATGCCGCTATGCAGCCCAAACCGATTCTCCTCTCGCCGCCACACCTTGGGGATCAAGAACTTGCATTTGTTCATAATGCCTTCGAAACCAACTGGATTGCCCCAGTTGGCCCCCATGTGGATACATTCGAGCAAGAATTTAGCGCCCTTGTTGGCAGCCCCTATGCGGCAGCCGTCAGTTCAGGCACAGCAGCCTTACACTTAGCGTTACGGTTACTAGATATCCAACGCGGCGATGAGGTTTTTTGCTCGACCCTGACCTTTGTGGCCACTGCCAACCCCATCCTGTATCAGAATGCTGTTCCTGTGTTCGTAGATAGCGACTACGCCACGTGGAATATGGACCCCAACTTGCTGGCCGAAGCCCTCGAACAACGCGCCAAGCAAGGGAAGCTACCGAAGGCAGTGATTTTAGTGCATCTGTATGGGCAAAGTGCAGATGTCGAGCCCATCTTAAACCTTTGTCAATACTACGAAATTCCCCTCATCGAAGATGCCGCCGAGGCGTTAGGCGCAACCTACCACGACCAAGCACCTGGCACTTTTGGCCGGATGGGTATCTATTCGTTCAATGGCAATAAAATTATCACGACCTCTGGCGGCGGTATGCTGGTGTCTCCAGACGAAAAATTGATCAAACAGGCTCGCTTTTTAGCCACTCAAGCCCGCGACCCAGCGCCACACTATGAACATTCGCAGATGGGCTACAATTACCGACTCAGCAATGTCTTGGCTGGTATTGGACGCGGCCAGCTGAAGGTCTTAGCGGAGCGCGTTGCCGCCAGACGTCATACCTTCGAGGTCTACCGCCAAGCCTTGCAGTCGCTACCGGGGTTTAGCTTCATGCCGGAAGCCTCCTTTGGGCGAGCCACCCGTTGGCTGAGCTGCATTTTGGTTGATCCAACCCATAGTGGCGTGGATCGAGAAACCCTGCGTTTAGCCCTAGCACAGGAGGAAATTGAATCCCGCCCCGTTTGGAAACCCCTTCACCTACAGCCTCTGTTTAAAGACTGCGAATGCATTGGTGGTTCAGTTGCGGCTGATCTTTTCGCGAAAGGACTGTGCTTGCCATCAGGCTCAGCGTTAACGGATGCAGACCGCGATCGCGTCATCCATACCCTTTACGACTGCGTGCCGCATAAAGCCTGAATCGCAGCCCATTCTGATTCACTCAGGGGCTGAACCTGCCAATCCAAACCAAGGTGAGTGGCAAAGGCTGTGGTCAACACCTCAATAATGGTGGTGGTAGGCAGGGGTTGGCTCAGTCCAGGGGGCGGCATGGCCATCGGCCCAAACACCGTCTTATATAAACCTAAATCGGGGTCTAACTGCATCGATCCATGCTGGAGAACCGTCTGAGCGCGCCATGCTTGGGCACTGCCAATAAATTTGTCCCCATTGCGGGTTGTTAAATCTGCGGCAGTAGCCTGCTGAAAACAATCACTCTGATGCTGATACCCACGATCCGCATCCCCGAACTGCAGCGCTACACCCAGTGATCGCCATCCGTCAATTAAGCACTGACAAATCGCTTGATAGGTTTCGCGCCGCCGTCCCGTTTGTCCTGGCAAGACAATGCAGTAGGTCAAATCCCCTGCATGGAGCACCGCCCGTCCACCCGTGGGCCGTTGCACCAACTCAACCGCACAGTCATTCCAGCTAAGCGTCTCCCAGTGGGAAGGCCATTGTCGCTGATGATAGCCCAAGGAAATGGCCGCAGGAGACCATTCGTAAAACCGGATTGCAGGGGGATGTAAACCTGCGGCACACTGATCAAATAACCAACGGTCAATCGCCATCTGAAGTATGCCTGGCCCCGACCAGAAGGGAATCCATCGCCCGACCGTCATACTCCACCTTGAGGCTTGCCGCCGCTGAACTTCAACCTATTTCTCCCTTTTTGAGGCTAATCAGCGTAAAATTCCAACCATAGCGTTCAAAAACTCGACGTTGCAACAGTCTAGATAGTTTTGCCTCACCTTTATTGAAATACCTGACTAAACCTGTACCTCAGTCCTATCTAGCCCATGGTTAGCATTGTCGTGAGCTTTAACCTTGCATTGGCCTGTCTCTGCCTGAGCATTGCCTGGCAGTTGATCCGGCTGCGCCATTGCTTGCAGCAGTTGAATCGCAGATTGAGCCGTGCTGAAGCCAAATGCGATCGCATCCTTCACGCTGCTCCATACTATATTTTATTAGGCCAGAGTGGCACCCAGCAGTTCCATCGTTGGCTTACCAGCCTTCCCCTTGTGCGGCAACAAGCCGTCCGTTTAGTGGTTCTGCTCCGTGTTCTGGCACAAGTTAGTGCGTTTTCCGGAACACGTCTGTTGTCCAAGAGCCGTACTGCTCCATTTCACGATCTACAGCGAGAGTAAATCTATGGCAAAACGCGATTCAGGAGTATTTTTAGGCGGCGTCCTTTTAGGCACAGCAGTCGGAACGGTCATGGGTCTGTTGTTTGCCCCGCGCAGTGGCCGAGACACACGCCAGATTCTCAAGAAATCGGCTGAGGCACTTCCTGAACTCGTGGAAGACCTGTCCAGCAGCCTTCAATTACAAGCCGATCGCCTCTCGGTCTCGGCGTTAAATCAATGGGACGAAACCCTAGAACGACTGCGAAGTGCCCTCCAAGAAGGTGTCGAGGCCGCAAGTGCCCAGCAAAGGCAAACCCTGCAATCCTTTGCAGTAGAAGAAGAGACACAAAAGACCATCGATTGATAGGATGACTACAATGTTGCTGCCATTGACCAAGTCACTTTAAGGAAACTGTGACTGAACCCATTTTCTGGCTTACGTGTTCGTTAGTACTAGTCGCGGTGTGCCTGACGATCGTTCTGGTTACAGCCATTCCTGCATTCCAAGAATTGGCTCGCGCCTCCCGCAGTGCCGAACGACTGTTTGACACACTTTATCGAGAATTGCCACCCACCCTAGAAGCCATTCGCCTAACAGGCTTAGAAATCAGCGACTTAACCGACGACATCAGCGAAGGGGTTGAAAGCGCAGGCAGTGTAGTGAAACAAGTCGATCAGGGTTTGCGTTCTGCCCAACGACAGATGCAAGACGTAGGAACCACAACCTACAGTGTTTTCGTGGGCGTAAAAGCAGCCTGGAAAAGCTTGATGCGTCCTTCCCCCAAGCGTCGCCGTCGCAGCAGTCGAGACCTTAATGAGCGTACTGCTACAGACTATCGAACAGGTCATTCTAAACCCGCAGTACGGCCCTCCGATTCGTCTGGTAGCACGTCAGCAAGCAAAATTGCACCATCCATGCCTATCGAGCCTTATGAGGCCGCCAATTCTGATACCTTTGAAACTTTCTCTGACGATTAAGAGTCGCTCTTAGGAACCGCTCTGATCGGAACAGTCAGGCATCCCGCAGCATCATAGATGGACAAGTTATCCTAGTAAACAGTAAAGCTGTGTGTTAGCCCAAGTTCAGAAGACGACCAAAAACGACCAAAACCAAAGACCTATCCGCTTCTTGCTTGTAAAGGCAGATGCTATAGTGTCTGCGTGGTTTGTATCTTTTTTTAACTTATTTGTGGTTGTAAGGAGTTCAGTACGATGGGCATCCCGCTCAAGCAGGCAGTAGAAATCGGGTCTTATATTGTCAAACAACGGATTCAAGGTCGCAAGCAGTTCCCGCTGGTATTGATGCTAGAACCCTTGTTTCGGTGTAACTTAGCCTGCACGGGCTGCGGTAAAATTCAACACCCCAATGAAATTTTACGCCAACAGTTGTCTCCCGAAGAATGCTTTGCTGCTGCTGAAGAATGCGGAGCCCCAGTTGTATCGATTCCTGGCGGTGAGCCACTCCTGCACCCCCAAATCGGTGAGATCGTGGCAGGATTGGTCGCACGGCGTA